>NZ_JBMDJU010000003.1:0-288884 GCF_057809355.1 Pseudomonas sp. FG29
AACTGTTACCCATGTGCTTGAACCGATTTGTCACCTATGTGGGTGAGTCGTACCCCGGCAAGACCTTTTGGTTCCTTTTGGGGCGTTTGCCAAAAGGAACTCGCCCGAGGGGGCGAAACAAGATGGTTCAGGTAATGCCAGAGCGGCGCCGAAGTACAGAGCCTGAAACGCCCGAGTGGCTGCAAGCTCTTTCGCGGCTGAAGCCGCTCCCACAGGGTTATCTTCCGGCAACCACCTGCCCTGCCCGTGACAACGGCTATGGATGTTTCGCGGTTTCCGCTTACGCCTTGCAAGCAGCATAGGGGAGCGGTTCGGTGCAGGGTCTGAAACGTCCAAGTGGCTGCCGGTTCTTTCGCGGCTGAAGCCGCTCCCACAGGCTTATCTTCCGGCAACCATCTGTCCTGCCCGTGACAACGGCTATAGACGTTTCGCTGCTTCCGCTTACGCCTCGCAAGCGGCATAGGGGATGCGGTTCGGTGCAGGAACTGAAACGTCCGAGTGGCTGCCAGTTCTTTCGCGGCTGAAGCCGCTCCTACAGGGGTTCCGGTGTCTGCCTCGGCATCACGCGGCAGCAACGAAAAAGGCCGGTCTTGCGACCGGCCTTTTCATTCAACACCTCAGCTCACTCAGCCATTGCTGGGGAAGGCGAACTGCGCCGCTTCGTGGCTCTTGCGCGCCGGCCAGCGCTGGGTGATGGCCTTCTTGCGGGTGTAGAAGCGCACACCGTCAGGGCCGTAGGCATGCAGGTCACCGAACAGCGAGCGCTTCCAGCCGCCGAAGCTGTGGTAGCTGACCGGCACCGGCAGCGGCACGTTGACGCCGACCATGCCCACTTCGATCTCGTCGCAGAACAGCCGCGCCGCTTCACCGTCGCGGGTGAAGATGCAGGTGCCGTTGCCGTACTCGTGATCGTTGATCAGTTGCATGGCCTCTTCCAGGCTGCCGACACGGACGATGCACAGCACCGGGCCGAAGATTTCGTCGGTGTAGATGGTCATCTCCGGGGTCACCTTGTCGAACAGGGTGCCGCCGACGAAGAAGCCGTTTTCGTTGCCCGGCACCACCAGGTTACGACCGTCGACCACCAGCTTGGCGCCCTGCGCCACGCCGGCGTCGATGTAGCCCTTGACCTTGTCGCGCGCGGCGGCGGTGACCAGCGGGCCCATGTCCAGGCCGCAGGAGGTGCCGGCGCCGATCTTCAGCGCCTGGATCTGCGGGACGATCTTCTCCACCAACGCATCGGCGATCTGGTCGCCCACGCACACGGCCACGGAGATGGCCATGCAGCGCTCGCCGCAGGAGCCGTAGGCCGCGCCCATCAGCGCGCTGACGGCGTTGTCCAGGTCGGCATCGGGCATCAGTACGGCGTGATTCTTGGCGCCGCCGAGGGCCTGCACGCGTTTGCCGCGCTTGGTGCCTTCGCTGTAGATGTATTCGGCGATCGGCGTCGAGCCGACGAAGCTCAGGGCCTTGACCTCAGGCGCTTCGATCAGGCCGTCGACCGCGTCCTTGTCGCCGTTGACCACGTTGAGCACGCCCTTGGGCAGGCCGGCCTGGTTCAGCAGTTCGGCGATGAACAGGGTGGAGCTGGGGTCGCGCTCGGACGGCTTGAGGATGAAGCAGTTGCCGCAGACGATGGCCAGCGGATACATCCACAGCGGCACCATGGCCGGGAAGTTGAACGGGGTGATGCCGGCGACCACGCCGACCGGCTGCAGGTCGGTCCAGGCGTCGATGTTCGGGCCAACGTTGCGGCTGTATTCGCCCTTGAGAATTTCCGGGGCAGCGCAGGCGAATTCGACGTTCTCGATGCCACGCTTGAGTTCGCCGATGGCGTCCTCGATGGTCTTGCCGTGCTCGGCGCTGATCAGCGCGGCGATTTCGTTCTCGTTCTGCTCCAGCAGTTGCTTGAAGCGGAACATGATCTGCGCGCGCTTGGCCGGCGGGGTGTTGCGCCAGGCTGGGAAAGCGGCCTTGGCGGCGTCGATGGCCAGTTGCAGGGTGGCGCGGTCGGCCAGGCCGACCTGGGTGGTGGAGTCGCCGGTGGACGGGTTGAATACCGGAGCGGTGCGGCCGGTGCCAGCAACCAGTTCGCCGTTGATCAGGTGCTTGATTGTGCTCATTAGGTGCTCTGCTCGCTAAAACGGAAAGGGTTGGCGTTACCTGGGCCACCTGCGCGGCCCAGGACTCATGATGTTTTCAACTCGATCTCGATGAAGGCCACTTCGTGATCGCATGGATTGATGACGTTGTGCTCGGTGCCGATCTGCCGGGTGTAGCTCTGGCCCAGCACCAGTGGCGCACGCCGCTCGCCTTCAGGCGTCTCCAGCAGCAGTTCGCCGTTGGTGACCGGCACCACGACGTACTCCATACCGTGGCGATGCCAGCCGGTCTCGGCACCGGGGGCGAAGCGCCACTCGGTGACGACGACCTTGTCGGTATCGAGCTGAACCGTGGCGACAGCCTTCGCGCGCTCGCTCATCAGGCGATCCCGTTGAGGGCGTCACCGACAGCGTTGAATACGCGGTCGAGGTCTTCGATCTTGGCGTTGAAGGTTGGGCCGAACTGCAGGGTGTCGCCGCCGAAGCGCACGTAGAAGCCAGCCTTCCACAGGGCGATACCCGCCTCGTACGGGCGGATCACCGCATCGCCGTCACGCGGGGCGATCTGCAGGGCGCCGGCCAGGCCGCAGTTGCGAATATCGACCACGTGCTTGGCACCTTTCAGGCCATGCAGGGCGGCCTCGAACTTGGGTGCCAGCTCGGCGGATTGCTGGATCAGGTTCTCGCGCTTGAGCAGCTCCAGCGTCGCCAGGCCGGCGGCGCAGGCGACCGGGTGCGCCGAGTAGGTGTAGCCGTGGGTGAACTCGATCATGTGCTCCGGCGACGGCTGCTGCATGAAGGTGGTGTAGACCTCGCTGCTGGCGATTACCGCGCCGAGCGGGATGGCGCCGTTGGTGATCTGCTTGGCGACGTTCATCAAGTCCGGAGTGACGCCGAAGTATTCCGCGCCGCTCCACTTGCCCATACGGCCGAAGCCGGTGATGACTTCGTCGAAGATCAGCAGGATGTTGTGCTGGGTGCAGATTTCGCGCAGGCGCTGCAGGTAGCCCACCGGCGGCACGATGGCGCCAGCGGAGCCGGACATCGGCTCGACGATGACGGCGGCGATGTTGGAGGCGTCGTGCAGCTCGATCAGCTTGAGCAGTTCGTTGGCCAGCTCCACACCGCCGGTTTCGGCCATGCCCTTGGTGAAGGCCAGGTGCGGCTGCAGGGTGTGCGGCAGGTGGTCGGCGTCCATGAACTGGCCGTACATCTTGCGGTTACCGCCGATGCCGCCGAGCGAGGTGCCGGCGATGTTGACGCCGTGGTAGCCACGGGCGCGGCCAATGAACTTGGTCTTGGCCGGCTGACCTTTGAGGCGCCAGTAGGCTTTGGCCATTTTCACGGCGGTGTCGGCGCACTCGGAGCCGGAGCCGGTGAAGAAGACGTGGTTGAGTTCGCCTGGCATCAGGTCGGCGATCTGCTCGGCCAGTTTGAACGACAGCGGGTGACCATGCTGGAAGCCCGGCGAGTAATCGAGGGTGCCGAGCTGCTTGGCCACGGCCTCCTGAATTTCCTTGCGCGAGTGGCCGGCGCCGCAGGTCCAAAGGCCGGACAGGCTGTCATAGACCTTGCGCCCGGTATCGTCGGTCAGCCAGTTGCCTTCGGCGGCCACGATCAAACGTGGGTCGCGCTGGAAGGCGCGATTGGCGGAGAACGGCATCCAGTGCGCATCCAGCTTGAGCTGGCTGGCCAGGGACGGGGTTGCGGTCTGCGGCATGTTCATCGGGGTGGCCTCGGCAGTGGCGGCGTGATCAGGGGCAATGTGGGAGGGGCTTTAGCCGCGACTGTCGCCGCTGAAGCGCCTCCCACAGATACAACGTCTGTTGCCAGCAAAGGTGCCACGGGCATAGAGTCAGTAAAACAGTACTCTTCTTATCTTCAGTTCAAGGTTTACTAAACAAATGAGCAGCCGCCGTCCCGATACGCTGGCCCAGGTCAGCGACTTTGAAATCCGCCTGCTCAAGCTGTTTCGCAGCGTGGTGGAATGCGGCGGTTTTTCTGCGGCGGAAAGCGCCCTGGGGATCGGCCGCTCGGCCATCAGCCAGCAGATGAGCGATCTGGAGCAACGCCTCGGCCTGCGCCTGTGTCAGCGCGGCCGCGCCGGTTTCGCCCTGACCGAGGAAGGCCACGAGGTGTACCAGAGCACCCTGCAACTGCTGGCGGCGCTGGAGAGTTTTCGCACCGAGGTCAACGGCCTGCACCAGCACCTGCGCGGCGAGCTGAACATCGGCCTGACCGACAACCTGGTGACCATCCCGCACATGCGCATCACCAACGCCCTGGCGCGCCTCAAGGTGCAGGGGCCGGACGTGCGCATCAATATCCGCATGACGCCGCCTTCGGAGGTGGAACAGGGCGTGCTCGATGGCCGCCTGCACATCGGCGTGGTGCCGCAGGTCGGCGCCCTCTCCGGACTGGAGTACCAGGCGCTGTACGACGAGCGCTCGCTGCTTTACTGCGCGGTCGGCCACCCGCTGTTCTACGTCGACGACCAGCAGCTTGAAGATGAGAGGCTGAACGCTCAGGAAGCCATCGCCCCGACCTTCCGCCTGCCGCCCGAGGTGCAGAGCCACTACCAGGCACTGAACTGCACGGCCAGCGCCTCGGATCGCGAAGGCATGGCCTTCCTTATTCTCACCGGGCGCTATATCGGCTACCTGCCCGATCATTACGCCCAGGCCTGGGTGCAACAGGGCCGCCTGCGCGCGCTCAAGGCCAGCAGCCGCTATTACGACATCAACCTGGCGGCGGTGACGCGCAAGGGACGGCGCGCGCACCTGGTGCTGGAGAGCTTTCTCGAGACCCTGGCCGAGGCCTGAGCCTCGCACCAGCACAGGGCAACGCGCTGCAAAAAAGTGCAGCGCGCCCGGCAAGATCACTGCCGCATACAAAAGCGCGGTAGATCGTATCCAAAGCGTCCCGCGCATTGCGCCGCATCGATATAAAAACTGATCACCTGGACAGCTTCTTGCATTCGCGCCGTCAGCCGCTGCCGCCACCCCATAACCGGCAGCCCGACTCGACTCCCTGCCCCCTCCCGCAGGCCCACCGCGAGAATGCCATGAGTACCCAAGACACTCCCCACTCCGACCTGATCTATGGCCTGGATGATCGCCCGGCGCCGCTGCCGGCGTTTTTCGCCGCGCTGCAGCATGTGCTGGCCTGCTTCGTCGGCATCGTCACGCCGACGCTAATCATCGGCGGTGTGCTCGGCCTGCAGGAGCAACTGCCCTACCTGATCAGCATGGGTTTGATGGTGTCCGGGGTCGGCACGCTGATCCAGGCGCGCCGCCCATTCGGCATCGGTGCTGGGATGATCTGCGTGCAGGGCACCAGCTTCGCTTTCCTCAGCGCCGTGCTGGCGGCAGGCATGCTGGTCAAGGCGCGTGGCGGCAGCCCGGACGAGATTCTGGCGATGATCTTCGGCGTGTGTTTCTTCGGCGCCTTCATTGAGATGGTGCTGAGCCGCTTCATCGGTCGTTTGCAGCGTATCGTCACGCCGCTGGTGACCGGCATCGTCATCACCATCATCGGCATCAGCCTGATCAAGGTCGGCATCACCGACCTCGGTGGCGGCGTCAAAGCCGAGCACTTCGGCGCCCCGGCCAATCTGGCGCTGGGCGCCCTGGTGCTGGTCAGCATCATCGTGCTCAACCGCCTGAGTAATCCCTGGCTGCGCCTGTCGGCCATCATCATCGGCCTGCTGCTGGGCTCGCTGGTGGCCTGGCTGAGCGGCGTGCTGGTACCCAAGGCATTGCCGGATCTGCCACTGCTGAGCCTGCCGATCCCCTTTCGCTACGGTTTTGCCTTCGACTGGATGGCCTTCGTGCCGGTGGCGCTGATCTACCTGATCACCGCCATCGAAACCACAGGCGACCTGACCGCCAATTGCATGATCTCGCGCCAGCCGATCAAGGGCCCGCAGTACCTCGAACGCATCAAGGGCGGCGTGTTCGGCGATGGCGTCAGTTCGCTGATCGCCGCCGTGTTCAACACCTTCCCCAACACCACCTTCAGCCAGAACAACGGCGTGATCCAACTCTCCGGCGTGGCCAGCCGGCATGTCGGCTACTACATCGGCGCGCTGCTGATCGTGCTCGGGTTGTTCCCCGTACTGGGTGCGGTACTGCAGCAGATTCCCAAGCCGGTGCTGGGTGGCGCCACGCTGGTGATGTTCGGCACCGTGGCCGCCGCCGGCATCCGCATCCTCGCGCAGGCGCCGATGGATCGACGCAGCCTGCTGATCATGGCCACCAGCTTCGGCATCGGCCTGGGCATTTCCAGCCAGCCGGATCTGCTGAGCCAGATGCCCATCCTGGTGCAGAACGTGTTCGGTTCGGCCATCACCAGCGGCGGCCTGACCGCCATCCTGTTGAACCTGCTGCTGCCGCTGGAGCGCACCACAGCGCGGGCATGATGGCGCCATGGTTGGTCAATCCAACGTCGCCGGATTAATGACGGCAAGCTTCTTGCTGGCAACTGGCCAGAGCGTCGTTCACGGCGCTCGCCATCACCCAGGCGGTGCTCGTCTCGTCGTCAGGCGCCGTCATGTTTTCCAGGATTCCGAGGGGCCATGATGTTTTTCTTCAAACCGGTTCTGACCTTGATGAACCGCGCCCGCTACGCCCAGAAATTCCTGCTGATCTTCGCCGTGTTCATGCTGCCCTACTGCTGGCTGTCGACCAGCAAGCTGCTGGATGTCAGCCAGGTGCTGGAAGCTTCGCGCCATGAGCTGCAGGGCCTGAAGACACTGGAGCACTACCTGCCCGTCTACCGCCAGGCCCTGGAGATGGCAAGCATGCAGGTGGTCGGTTACGCCCGCATCAAGGACGACGCCAAGCAGGCCATCGAGCGCCAGACCCAAGCCTACCGGCAGCAGAGCCAGGCCCTCGACGCCTGGCTGCAGAACGGCCCGTTCGCCGACTTCGCCCTGGCCGACAGCGCCAACGGCGTAGAGCCGAACAAGCAGATCTCAGTGCAGGGCCTGAGCTCGCAGATGATGGAGCATGGCCGCTTCCTCAACGTGCTGACCGCCAACATGCGTGAAATCGCCGCCGTCTCGCGCCTGAGCCAGGACAGCGATCCGCGCGTCTACCGCAACCTCGACCTGCTGCTCAACGAGCTGCTGCCGCTGTACGAAACGCTCAATCAGACGCGCGCCTTCGCTGGCTACATGACGGCGTACGGCTTCCTCGAATCCTCGTCGCGGCCGACCATCATCAATCAGCTCAGCAGCCTCTCGCTCTATGCCGACAAGGCCCAGGGCAAGGGCAATGCCCAGGCGCGCCAGTTGATCGGCGAGGCCGCCAGCGCCGCCGCAGAGCGCTACAAACGCGAGATCGTCGACACCTACACACGCAGCGGTTACTTCGACCAGAAAGCGGTCGAGCAATGGTTGCAGCGCTACGATGCCTACGCGCCACAGATGGCCAGCCTCGACCAGGCCAGCCAGGTGCTGTTCGAGGACACCACCGCGCTGCTGCAGGCCCGCGCCGACGCCAACCTGCGGGCGCTGCTGCTGTGGGCCGGTACTCTGACCCTGGTCGTGGCGCTGCTGCTGTACCTGTTCATCGGCTTCTACCTGTCGGTGCGTGGCGCCATCCGCGACCTGACCAGCGCCACCCGGCGCATGGCCGAAGGTGATCTGCGCCAGCCGGTGAGCACCGCCGCCCGCGACGAACTGGGCGACCTGGCCAAGGACTTCAACGACATGCAGGCACGCATGCGCCAGCTCATCACCGAAGTGGTGCGCTTCTCGGAGACCACCCTGGGCAAGGCGCAGAGCGTTGCCGAAAGTGCCTCCACCAGCCAACGCAGTGTCGAACGACAGGCCAGCGAGCTGGAACTGATCGCCACCTCGATGAGCGAGCTGGTGAGCAACGTGCAGGAGGTCAGCCAGAACTCCCACGTCACCGCCGACAAGGCCAACACCGCCGGCGAGAAGTGCCGCGAGGGTCGCGTGCAGGTCGATCACGCCGTGGCGCGGATCAACCAGCTATTCACCGAGATGGATGAATCCATCGGTGCCATCACCTCGGTGGAGAAGGAAAGCCAGGAGATCGTCAAGGCGGTCGACCTGATCAAGAGCGTCGCCGAGCAGACCAACCTGCTGGCGCTCAATGCCGCCATCGAAGCGGCGCGTGCCGGCGAGCAGGGCCGAGGTTTTGCCGTGGTCGCCGACGAGGTGCGCAGCCTGGCGATACGCTCGCATGAGCTGACCGGCGAGATCGACCAGACCATCGGCCGCCTGCGCCAGCAGGTCGGCAATGCGGTGAAGACCATTCGCGGTAGCCACCAGAGCGCGGCGCAAAGCGTCGAGCAGGTGACGCTCACAGCGAATATCTTCGAGGCCATCACCGGTAGCATGGATCAGATCATCGATCACAATATCCAGATCGCGTCGGCCGCCGAGCAGCAGGCAGCGGTGGTACAGGGCGTGGAACAGAACACCCTGGAAATCAAGACGCTGAGCGAGAGCAACGCCCACGAGGCGCAGAGCACGGTACACGTCAGCGACGAGCTGAGCGGCATGACCCGTGACCTGCACGGGCTGATCGCTGCGTTCAGAGTCTGACGGCCGTACGGTTTTCCTGCCCCAACGCTTGTCACCCATGCGGCGCTGGGGTATCAGTGCACTCGCGCCGCCCCCTGATCAGTCCGGAAACGTCCATGACCTTTGAAGTCCACGCTCACACCGCCAACGGCAAACCTGCCGGTCGCATCCGCCAGAAGAACGAGGAGGCCATCATCAAGGCCGCCGAAGAAGAGTTCGCCCGGCACGGCTTCAAGGGCACCAGCATGAACACCATCGCGCAGAACGTCGGCCTGCCCAAGGCCAATCTGCACTACTACTTCAACAACAAGCTGGGGCTGTACCTGGCGGTGCTGAGCAACATCCTCGAACTGTGGGACAGCACCTTCAACAATCTGACCGCCGATGACGACCCGGCCGAAGCGCTGGAGCGCTACATCCGCGCCAAGATGGAGTTCTCCCGCCGTCAGCCGAAAGCCTCGCGCATCTTCGCCATGGAAGTGATCAGCGGCGGCGAATGCCTGTCGCAATACTTCAACCAGAACTACCTGGACTGGTTCCGTGGCCGCGCCGCCGTGTTCGAAGCCTGGATCGCCGCCGGCAAGATGGACGCCGTCGACCCCATGCACCTGATCTTCCTGTTGTGGAGCAGCACCCAGCACTACGCCGACTTCGCCTCGCAGATCTGCCGCGTCAAACAGTGCTCGCGCCTGACCAAGCAGGACTTCGAGGAAGCCGCCGACCAACTGGTGCACATCATCCTCAAGGGCTGCGGCCTGACGCCTGCAAACAAGGCTTCATAAGGGCGTCATATTCGCCCACTAGGCTGCCTCCACCTGTTGAGGAGAGCAGCCCTGATGGACAACAACCAAGAACTGACTGACCTGCAACGCCTGGTACTGAGCCGGCGTCGTTTCATCGGCACCGGCGCCCTGGCCGGCGCGGCCCTGTTCCTTGCCGGCAGCCCGCTGGGCCGCAGCGCCCTGGCCAATGCCATCAGCGCCAGCCCGCTGCTCGGCTTCGACAACATCGCCGCCAGTACCGCCGACACCATCACCCTGCCGCCAGGCTATCGCTTCGACGTGCTGATCAGTTGGGGCCAGCCGTTGCATGCTGACTCCACGCCCTATCGCGGCGACGGCAGCCACAACGCCAAGGAGCAACTCGGCCAGTTCGGCGAGAACAACGACGGCATGAGCTTCTTCCCCTGGCCGGGCGACGCCAACCGCGCGCTGATGGCGATCAACAACGAATACTGCAACTACCAGTACCTGCTGCAGCACGGCAAGCCGCCGCAGTCGCTGGACGACGTGCGCAAGGCCCAGGCTGCCGTTGGCGTCACCGTCATCGAGGTCAAACGTGATGCTGGCGGCGCCTGGCAGTTCGTCCAGGGCTCGCCGTACAACCGCCGCGTGCATGCCAACCTGGCCATGGAAATCAGCGGCCCGGCGCGTGGCCATGAGCTGATGAAGACCAAAGCCGATCCGTCCGGCATCGAAGTGCTCGGCACCTTCCAGAACTGCTCCAGCGGCATGACGCCCTGGGGCACCTACCTGACCTGTGAAGAGAACTTCACCGACTGCTTCGGCAGCACCGATGCCAAGCTGGCCCTGAGCCCGGCGCTCAAGCGCTACAGCGTCAACCTCGAAGGCGCCAGCGACAACCGTTGGCACCTGTTCGATGAGCGCTTCGACATCTCGCGCCATCCCAACGAGGTCAACCGCCACGGCTGGATCACCGAGATCGACCCGTTCGACCCAGACTCCAAGCCGATCAAGCGCACCGCGCTGGGCCGCTTCAAGCACGAGAACGCCGCCCTCACCGAAACCCGCGACGGCCGCGTGGTGGTGTACATGGGCGACGACGAGCGCGGCGAGTTCATCTACAAGTTCATCAGCCGTGACCGCCTCGACAAGCGCAACCCCAAGGCCAACCGCCACCTGCTCGATCATGGTGATCTGTACGTCGCCCACCTCGGCGGCGACGCCCAGCAGCCGCGCGGCGAAGGCAAATGGATCAAGCTCAGCTTCGGCGCCAACGGCCTGACCGCCGAGAACGGCTTCAGCGACCAGGGCGACGTGCTGATCCGCGCCCGCGCCGCCGGCAGCCACGTGGGCGCCACGCGCATGGATCGCCCGGAGTGGATCGCCATCAGCCCGAAAGATGGCCAGGTCTATTGCACCCTGACCAACAACGTCAAACGCGGCAACGAAGACCAGCCGGTGGACGGCGCCAACCCACGCGCCAACAACGTCTACGGGCAAATCCTGCGCTGGCGTGAAGCCGGTGACGACGCCGCTGCCGAGCGTTTCACCTGGGATCTGTTCGTGGTCGCCGGCAACCCCGTAGTGCACCCCGGCACGCCCAACGCCGGCTCGGCCAACGTCAACGCCGACAACATGTTCAACAGCCCCGATGGCCTCGGCTTCGACAAGGATGGCCGGCTGTGGGTGCTCACCGATGGCAACTACGGTGACAGCGGCGACTTCGCCGGCATGGGCAATAACCAGATGCTCTGCGCCGACCCGGTCAGCGGCGAGATCCGCCGCTTTCTGGTCGGCCCGCGCGGCTGCGAGATCACTGGTCTGGCCTTCGCCCCGGATCAACGCACGATGTTCGTTGGTGTGCAGCATCCGGGCGAAGACGGCAAGTCCAGCTTCCCGGATCACCGCGACGGCATGCGCCCGCGTTCCTCGGTGGTGATGATCCGCCGCGACGACGGTGGTGTGATCGGCGCCTGATAGCGAGCGCAATGAATGAGCGCCCGCCAGGCTTATACTGGCGGGCGTTTTCATTTGCAGACCCGGTTGCCATGCCCAGTACCCTGCTCGGCCCTTGCGAGTATCGCGAGGAAATCCGCAAGAGCCGCTTCCTCGCCCTCGCCGCCCCGGTGGCCAACGCCATCGAGGCTCAGGCCTTTATCGAACGTCACAGCGACCTGGCCGCCTCGCACAACTGCTGGGCGTGGAAGGTCGGCAACCAGTACCGCTTCAACGACGACGGCGAACCCGGCGGCACCGCTGGCCGGCCCATCCTCGCCGCCATCGAAGGGCAGGACTGCGACCAGGTGGCGGTGCTGGTGATCCGCTGGTACGGCGGCATCCAGCTCGGCACCGGCGGCCTGGCCCGCGCCTACGGCGGCAGTGCGGCCAAATGCCTGCAAGCAGGCGAGCGCCGCGAACTGATCGTGCGCCAGGCCTTCACTTGCCATTTGCAGTTCGCCGAACTGCCGCTGTTCAAGGCGCGCCTGCACGACTTCGACAGCCTGATCGAAGGCGAAGACTACGACGCCACCGGCGCCCGCCTGCACCTGGCCGTAGCGCCTACCGAGCGCGCAGAGCTGGAACGCCTGCTGGGCGATATCAGCCGTGGCCGCGAGAGCCTGAGCGCAGCTGAGTGACAGGTTGAGTGCGCTATGCTGACGTGTCCTTTTAATCCCTCAGGAGCCTGACATGACTGCGCCTCGATCCATCCTGATCATTGGAGCCTCACGCGGCCTCGGCCTTGGCCTGGCCAGTGAATTCGCCACCCAGGGCTGGGCCGTCACCGCCACCGTGCGCAGCGCCGCACAACAAGCGCCGCTGCAAGAGCTCGGCGCGCGCGTGGAACAACTGGAAATGACCGACCCGGCCAGCCTGGAACAACTCGCCGGCCGCCTGAACGGTCAGTTATTCGACGTCATCTTCGTCAACGCCGGTGTCGCCGGCCCCGACCACCACAGCACCGCCCAGGCCACGGCCGAAGAAATGGGCCAGCTGTTCCTGACCAATGCCGTCGCCCCGCTGCGCGTGGCCGAACGCCTGCTGCCGAACCTGAACGCCGAGCACGGGCTGATCGTATTCATGAGCTCGATTCTCGGCAGCATCGAGACTGGCGCCGGCATGGGCATGCCGCTGTACGGCGCCAGCAAGGCCGCGCTCAACCACCTCGTGCAGTGCTTCGTGCGTGGCCAGGACAACCCAAAACTCGGTGTACTGCTGATGCACCCGGGCTGGGTACGCACCGACATGGGCGGCGCCAACGCCCCGCTGGATATCGACAGCAGTTGCAAGGGCATGGTCGAACAGGTCAGCACCGCCGTCGGCCATCCGGGCCTGCGCTATCTCGACTACCAGGGCAATCTGCTGCCCTGGTAAGCATCGCCGTTCGATATCGGCCCGCGCCAGGCGGGCCGTACAGCTCTGCAGGAGAACAACAACGATGGAAGTTAGTATCGGTAATGACCCGGAGTTGATCCGCTTGGCTCAAGGTATCCGCTATCAGGTCTTCACCTGTGAACAACGGATTCCCGAAGAGTTGGATCTTGATGGATTGGATGAGACGTCCTTCCATGCGCTGGCAACAGAACAGGGTGAGCCTATTGCCACTGCCCGACTCACACTGAGAGAGGATGGGGCTTCTACCCTGGCCAGGGTGGCGGTCAGTGAGGCTTATCGGAGCGCAGGAGTTGCTTCGGCCGTTGTCCGGGCATTGATGCAGCATGCGCAAGAGATAGGCGCCACCTCCATTGAACTGCATGCCCACAGCCACCTGAAAGGCTATTACGAAAAGTTTGGGTTTGAGTTCATCAAAGAAGTTGAAATCGTCGGCGAACATCAACTCATTGAAATGCGGCGCCAACTCGCACGCACGTAGCGGCGTAAGGCGATAGCTCCCAGGCGCTAGTGTGAGGGCCATGCCGCCTCTCTACCGGGCCGGATAGGCTGTCGCCATTTCGCGGCAGCATGCGCAGCCAGAGAATACGTATACTTTGCGTGCTTCAAACACTCGCCGGACGCGAGCCTCCCACCACCGTCAATCGGAACCAGGTCAATGGACAACCTGTATAAGCCTCCCAAAGCCGAACTGCTGGACGAACAATCGCCCTCCCGTAACGCCTTCTTCGTTACCTCAGAGAACAAACTCTACCTGCTGAATTTCGCCACCTTTGGCCTGTACTCTCTTTACTGGTTCTACAAGCAGTGGGACAGCCAACGCGCCGCGATGCTGCCGCAACACATCATGCCGGCGGCACGTTCGCTCTTTCAGATTTTCTACACCCACTCGCTGTGCCGCCTGATCAGCGAGCACCAGCGACGCCAGGGGCTGGGATCTTGGGATTATTCGGGCACTGCCTGGCTCTATGTCCTGTTGCTCTTCGTCACCAATGGCCTGTCACGGGTGGATATCCAGAACAGTGCTCTCGACCTGCTGCTATTGCTCGGCTGCGTAATGGCGCCAGCCTTTCCTCTGGCGCAGATCCAGCGACAGGCCAACCAGGCCAGCGGTGATGAGGATGGGCAGAGCAATGCACGGATCAGCGGCCAGAACCTGCTGTTCATCATTCCCTGCGCCTTGCTGTGGATACTGGCTGTGGTGGGCATCTTTATCTGACGCCCGAATACAGTCAGTGCAGTTTTAGGGTGGATTGAGCGCAGTAAAAACCCTCATGACCACACCACTTGGGTATCGCGGCGCTTAATCCAGGCGACCTGCCGCCGGAAGGTCAGTCGCCTGGCTGGGGCGTCGCGCACCACATAAGGCTTTAGAACTGCGAATCACGGCTGAAGCCGCGCCTACACGAGTGCCGCCCACAACGTAGTAGCCGCACGCGCAAATACGGTGCATCTGCCACTGCGCACGCAGGAGCGCGCACCAATGGTGGGCGCCAAAACACTCGTGGTCGTAGGCGAGCCTCGTGCCAGCGCATTTTCTGACTCCATGGCCAGGTTTTTGCTTTAGCCCCGCTCAGTTCTATTCATGAGCGTTTTCCATGTCTGCCTCACCCGACTCCCCACGCTTGCAGCTCACTGCCATCAGCAAGCAGTACCCCGGCTGCCTGGCCAACGACCGTATCGACCTGGCCATCGCCCCCGGCGAGATCCGCGCCCTGCTCGGCGAGAACGGCGCTGGCAAGAGCACGTTGATGAAGATCATCTACGGCGTCACGCAACCCAGCAGCGGCGAGATTCGCTGGCAGGGTCAGGCCTTGAAGATGCGTGACCCGGCCATGGCGCGCAGCCTGGGTATCGGCATGGTGTTCCAGCATTTCTCGCTGTTCGAGACGCTGACCGTGGCCGAGAACATCGCCCTGGCCATGGGCGCGGAGGCCGGCACGCCCAAGCAGCTTGAGCCGAAGATTCGCGAGGTGTCGCAGCACTACGGCATGGCGCTGGAGCCAACCCGGTTGGTGCACAGCCTGTCCATCGGCGAACGCCAGCGGGTGGAGATCGTCCGTTGCCTGATGCAGGACATCCAACTGCTGATCCTCGACGAACCCACCTCGGTACTCACCCCGCAGGAGGCCGATGAGCTGTTCGTCACCCTGCGCCGCCTGGCCGCCGAGGGCTGCAGCATTCTGTTTATCAGCCACAAGCTGGGCGAGGTGCGCGCGCTGTGCCAGAGCGCCACGGTGCTGCGTGGCGGCCGGGTGTCCGGCCATTGCGTACCGGCCGAATGCTCGGATCTGGAGCTAGCGCGACTGATGGTCGGCGATGCCGAGGGGCTGGAGAGCACTTACCCGAAAGTCAGCGGCGGCCTGCCACGGCTGCGTGTCGATGACCTGAGTTGGCATAACCCCGATCCGTTCGGCTGCTCGCTGGAACGCATTCGTCTGGAGGTGCGCAGCGGCGAGATCGTCGGCATCGCCGGCGTGGCTGGCAATGGTCAGGACGAGCTGCTGGCCCTGCTCAGCGGCGAAACCCGCCTGCCGCGTGGCGAACGCGAGCGGGTCAGCCTGGATGCCGCGCCTGTGGCCAATCTGCACCCGGATGTACGACGCGCTCTGGGCCTGGCCTTCGTCCCCGCCGAACGCCTCGGCCATGGCGCGGTGCCGGAGATGAGCCTGGTGGACAACGCTCTGCTCACCGCCTTCGGCCAGGGCTTGGTCAAGGGTGGGCTGGTGCAACGCGGCAAGGTGCGGGCTCTGGCCGAGCAGATCATCCAACGCTTCGCGGTGAAGACGCCGGATGCCGACACCGCTGCACGCAGCCTGTCCGGCGGCAATCTGCAGAAATTTATCCTGGGCCGGGAAATCCTGCAGAACCCGAAACTGCTGGTGGCCGCGCACCCGACCTGGGGCGTGGACGTTGGCGCCGCTGCGGCCATCCACCGCGCGCTGATCGCCCTGCGCGATGCCGGCGCGGCGATCCTGGTGATCTCCGAAGACCTCGACGAGCTGTTCCAGATCAGCGACCGCATCGGCGCGCTGTGCAGCGGGCGGCTGTCGCCGCTGGCCGAGACCGCGCAGGTATCCACCGTGGAAGTCGGCCGCTGGATGGCCGGTGAATTCGATCAACCCGCCGCTGCTGCGGCCTGCTGACGGAGCCCGTCATGCTGTTATCCCTGGAACCGCGCGGCCAGGAGTCGCGCCCCATGCTCTGGCTGTCGCCGCTGTTGGCCGCCGTGCTGACGCTGCTCAGCGGCATGCTGCTGTTCACCCTGCTCGGCCATGACCCGCTGGAAACCCTGCACACCCTGCTCATCGCCCCGGTCAGTGACTGGTACGGTGTGTCCGAACTGCTGGTCAAGGCGCTGCCGATCCTGCTCTGCGCCCTGGGCCTGGCGGTGGCCTACCAGGCGCGTATCTGGAACATTGGCGCCGAAGGCCAGTTGCTGATCGGCGCCCTGGCCGGCAGCGCCATGGCCCTACAACTGATCGACTGGGAAAGCCGCTGGGCGCTGGCCTGGGTAGTGCTGGCCGGCACCGCTGCCGGTGCGTCCTGGGCCGGGCTGACCGCCTGGCTGCGCACCCAATTCAATGCCAACGAAATCCTCACCAGCATCATGCTCAACTACATCGCGCTGAACCTGCTGCTGTTCTTCGTGCATGGCCCACTGAAGGATCCAGCCGGTTTCAACTTCCCCGAGTCGGCGATGTTCGGCGATGCCAGCCGCCTGCCACTAGTCAGCGAGGACGGGCGCCTGCACGGCGGCCTGTACCTGGCGCTGCTGGCCCTGGTGGCGGTGTGGGTGCTGCTGCACAAGAGCTTTCTCGGCTTCCAGATCAAGGTGCTCGGCCTGGACAAGCGCGCCGCTGGTTTCGTCGGTTTTCGCGAGAAGCGCCTGGTGTGGTTCGCCCTGCTGGTCAGCGGCGCCCTGGCCGGTCTGGCCGGCGTCGGCGAAGTGGCCGGCCCCATCGGCCAACTGGTGCCGCAGGTCTCGCCCGGCTACGGCTATGCGGCGATCACCGTGGCCTTTCTCGGTCGTCTCAACCCGCTCGGCATCGTCGCCGCCAGCCTGCTGATGGCGCTGCTCTACCTAGGCGGCGAGAACGCACAGATGAACCTCAATCTGCCGCAGGCAATCACCCAGTTGTTCCAGGGGATGATGCTGTTCTACCTGCTGGCCTGTGACGTGCTGATCCTCTACCGGCCCCGGCTGAAGTGGAAATGGGCGAAACGCGAGCGCCTCGCTGAAGCGACCACCTGACTGAGGGAGGTGCTTTAGCCGCGACAAAAGCTCGCCGCTGAAGCGCCTCCCACAAAGCGCATGAATGCAAAGGAATCCCCATGGATCTCGATCTGTTGACCAATATCTTCTACGCCATGGCCCGCACCGGCACCCCGCTGCTGCTGGTGGCCCTGGGCGAGCTGGTGTGCGAGAAGAGCGGCGTGCTCAACCTCGGCCAGGAAGGCATGATGCTGTTCGGCGCGGTGATCGGCTTTATCGTCGCCTTCAGCACCGGTAGCCTGTGGCTGGGGGTGCTGCTGGCGATTGCCGCGGGCATGCTGTTGTCGCTGCTGTTCGCCGCCGTGGCGCTGGGCTTCAACGCCAACCAGGTGGCCACCGGGCTGGCCCTGACCATCTTCGGCGTCGGCCTTTCCACCTTCGTCGGCGCTGCCTGGGTTGGCAAGCCGCTGACCGGCTTCGAGCCCACCGTCATCCCGCTGCTGTCCGACATCCCACTGATCGGGCGCATGCTGTTCGCCCAGGATGTGCTGATCTACCTATCCTTCGCCCTCTTCGCGCTGGTGGCCTGGGTGCTGCTGAAAAGCCGCATCGGCCTGATCATCCAGGCCGTCGGCGAGAACCCGGACGCAGCCAGCGCCATGGGTCTGCCGGTGCTGCGCGTGCGGACTCTGGCGGTGCTGTTCGGCGGCGCCATGGCGGGCCTGGCGGGCGGTTACCTGTCGCTGGCCTACACGCCGATGTGGGCGGAGAACATGACCGCAGGGCGCGGCTGGATCGCCCTGGCGCTGGTGGTGTTCGCCAGTTGGCGCGTATTCCGTGTGCTGCTCGGCGCCTACCTGTTCGGCCTGGCCAGCATCCTCCACCTGGTGGCGCAGGGCATCGGCCTGTCGATTCCGTCGAACCTGCTAGCCATGCTGCCCTATGTCGCCACCATCGTGGTGCTGGTGCTGCTCTCGCGCGATGCGATCAAGACCCGGCTGTATGCGCCGGTGTCGCTGGGCCAGCCTTGGCAGCCGGGGCATTGAGGCTTAGCAGTTAATTAGTCGCGGCTGAAGCCCCTCCCACAGTGCCACACGCCCCCCGTGGGCGGGCTTCTGTGGGAGGGGCTTCAGCCGCGACAAGCTTTTTTCGGCTATACCTTTGTCACACCCTGATCGGTAGGCAAAGGAATGCCCCACTCATCCAGCTTGCGTGTCGGCCGTTTCTCGGAGCCGCAGCGTATCTACCTACTCACCGCAACGACAGAAGGCCGTAAAACACTGTTCACGGAATTCGCGCTTGCCCGCCTGGTCGTTGCCGAACTCAAAGCCACCCAGCAAGACGGCCTTGCTGATTCACTAGCCTGGGTGCTCATGCCGGATCACCTGCACTGGCTGGTCGCCTTGCAACAAGGCTCGATCAGCGACCTGATGCGGCGCATCAAGGGGCGCAGCGCCAAGCGAATCAACGCGTTGGTCGGCCATCAGGGAAAGCTCTGGCAGGATGGTTTTCATGACCGTGCGCTGCGCCGCGAAGAAGATGTTCTACCTGCCGCGCGTTACATAGTCGCCAATCCCTTGAGGGCGGGCCTGGTCTGCCGGGTTGGCGATTATCCATTGTGGGATTCGGTGTGGCTCTGAGATTGGGAGGGTCGCGGCTGAAGCCCCTCCCACAAAAGCCGATGCCACGGCGTCACATAACACCGTGGGAGGGGCTTTAGCCGCGACAGTTTTATTGCTCCTGATTTCTGAGTCAGCTACCTTCCCCAACACGTCGGACTCCGACGCACCTGGATCAGCAGACAGGGTCAACACTGAGCTGGCTTACCTGATATCAACCTCAGAGGAGCCTGCTCATGGCAGTTACCCGGATCTGGATCAAGAATCCCCTCGCCATCTTCACCGCCAACGACCTGGACGCTTCCGGCGGCCTGGTGATCGAGGATGGCTGCATCGTCGAAGTGCTCGGCGCCGGCCAGCAACCTGCCGCGCCCTGCCAGCAAGTGTTCGATGCCCGCGAGCACGTGGTGCTGCCGGGGCTGATCAATACCCACCATCACTTCTACCAGACCCTCACCCGCGCCTGGGCGCCGGTGGTCAATCAGCCGCTATTCCCCTGGCTGAAAATGCTCTACCCGGTCTGGGCACGCCTCACCCCAGAGAAACTGGCCCTGGCCAGCAAGGTGGCGTTGGCCGAGCTGTTGCTGTCCGGCTGCAGCACGGCTGCCGATCACCATTACCTGTTCCCCGGTGGCCTGGAGAATGCCATCGACGTGCAGGTAGAGGCAGTACGCGAACTGGGCATGCGCGCCATGCTCACTCGCGGTTCGATGAGCCTGGGCGAGGCCGACGGCGGCCTGCCACCGCAGCAAACGGTGCAGCAGGGTGAGGTAATCCTGGCGGACAGCCTGCGTCTGATCGGCCAGTACCACCAGCGCGGCGACGGCGCGCAGATCCAGATCGCCCTGGCGCCCTGCTCGCCCTTCTCGGTGACTCAGGACATCATGCGCCAGAGCGCCGAACTGGCCGAAGAGCTGGACGTGCGCCTGCATACTCACCTGGCCGAAACCCTCGACGAGGAAGACTTCTGCCTGCAGCGCTTTGGCCTGCGCACCGTGGATTACCTGGACAGCGTCGGCTGGCTCGGCCCGCGCACCTGGCTGGCCCATGGCATTCATTTCAACCCCGACGAGATCACCAGCCTGGGCGCTGCCGGCACCGGCATCTGTCATTGCCCCAGCTCCAACATGCGCCTGGCTTCGGGCATATGCCCCAGTGTCGAGCTGGAAGCCGCCGGTGCGCCGCTGGGCCTGGGTGTCGATGGCTCGGCCTCCAACGATGCCTCGAACATGATCCTCGAGGCGCGCCAGGCGCTGTACATCCAGCGCCTGCGCTACGGCGCCGAGCAGATCACCCCGCAACGCGTGCTTGGCTGGGCCACGCGCGGTTCGGCGCGCCTCTTGGGGCGTAGCGACATCGGCGAGCTGGCGGTGGGTAAGCAGGCCGACCTGGCGCTGTTCAAGCTCGATGAGCTGCGTTTCTCTGGCAGCCACGACCCTATCGCCGCGCTGCTGCTGTGCGGCGCTGATCGTGCCGACCGGATGATGATTGGTGGCACCTGGCGCGTCATCGACGGGCAGATCGAGGGGCTGGACGTGGCACAACTGATCGCCGATCACCGTCAGGCGGCGCGTGAGCTGATCGCGGGCTGAAATCCGCTAACTGCCTGAGTCGCGGCTAAAGCCCCTCCCACAAAAATAGCGCCGACCTGTGGGAGGGGCTTCAGCCGCGACTGTCGTTTCATCAATGCGAGCCCAGGAGCAACGCACCACAACACGGCACGCCATAGCAACGCGCACCAATCCAGCTCCAGCATCGAGCCAGACCGCTAGGCAGAACGGCAGCAGTGCGCCTATCTGTCCTGTTGGTCAGCTTTTTGCAGTCATGGGATCAGCCAACCAACAGCTATCCCAAACACAAGACTGGAGTTCCACCGACCATGTTCGAGAAGAGCAAGAAACCGCTGCTGCGCACCCTCGTCGCCGCCCTGGGCTTTGGCGCCATGCTCAGCGCCTCCGCCGCCGATCCGCTTAAGGTCGGCTTCGTCTACATCGGTCCCATCGGCGACCACGGCTGGACTTACCAGCACGAGCAGGGCCGGCAGATGCTGATGAAGGAAATGGGCGACAAGGTCAGCACCAGCTTCGTCGAGAACGTGCCGGAAGGCGCCGACGCCGAGCGGGTGATCCGCAACATGGCCAAGAGCGGTTTCGACCTGATCTTCACCACCTCCTTCGGTTACATGAACCCGACGATCAAGGTGGCCAAGCAGTTCCCCAAGGTGACCTTCGAACACGCCACCGGCTACAAGCAGGACAAGAACGTCGGCACCTACCTGTCGCGCTCCTATGAGGGCCGCTACGTTGGCGGCTTCCTCGCGGCGAAGATGACCAAGACCAAGAAGGTCGGCTACATCGCCTCCTTCCCGATCCCCGAGGTGATCCGCGACATCAACGCCATCCAGCTGGCGCTGGACAAGTACAACCCCGGCACCGAGATCAAGGTGGTGTGGGTCAACACCTGGTTCGATCCGGGCAAGGAGTCCGACGCCGCCAACGCACTGATCGACCAGGGCGTGGACGTGATGTTCCAGCACACCGACAGCCCGGCACCGATCCAGACCGCCGAGCGTCGCGGTATCTACTCCGTCGGCTACGCCTCGGACATGGCTCACTTCGGGCCGAAAGCCGTGCTCACCTCCATCGTCAACGACTGGGGCCCGCACTACATCAAGTCCACCCAGGCGGTGCTCGACGGCACCTGGAAATCCGAAGATTTCTGGGGCGGTCTGGCCGAGGACACCATCGAACTGCCGATCAGCGATCTGGTGCCTGCCGACGTGAAGAGCGAGGCAGAGCAGATCATCGCCGACATTCGCAGCGGCAAGTTCCACCCCTTCACCGGCCCGATCAAGGATCAGAGCGGCGCGGTGCGCATCGCCGATGGCGTGAGCGCGACCAATGCCGAGCTGGCCTCGATGAACTACTACGTGGAAAACGTGAAGGCCGAAATGCCGAAGTAAACGGTTGGCGGGTTGCACCCGCCCTACGGGCAGAACATTGTGGGAAGGGCTTTAGCCGCGATGATTTAGTCTGTAGGGCGGGTGCAACCCGCCACCAAGCCAATACCGATGCCGTCCCTGCTATTGGCAGAACCGCATCAAGGGGATCTCATCCGAGGTCTCTTTCCGCTGCCCTGGGTACGAGAAGACTCGCAGCAACGCCCACCCGAGGCTCAACATGAACGCATTACCCATCATCGATATAGCCCCGCTCTACAGTAACGACGCTTCGGCCTGGCCGGCCGTGGCCGAGCAGATCGACAACGCCTGCCGCACCTGGGGCTTTTTCTATATCGTCGGCCACCCCATCAGTGATGAGCGCATCGACGCCCTGCTCAGCGCCGCGAAAACCTTCTTCGCAACGCCCGCCGAGGAAAAACTCAAAATCGATATCACCCAGACCGCTCACCATCGCGGTTATGGTGCCATCGCCACCGAGCAACTCGACCCGAGCAAGCCGAGCGACCTGAAGGAAACCTTCGACATGGGTTTCCATATGCCGGCTGATCACCCCGAGGTGCTGGCCGGCAAACCCTTGCGTGGGCCGAACCGTCACCCGGACATACCCGGCTGGGCCGAGCTGATGGAAGCCCACTACGCCGACATGCAGGATCTGGCCAAGACTCTGCTGCGCGCCATGGCCATGGCGCTGGACATCGAGCACGACTTCTTCGACGCACGCTTTCATGAGCCGATCAGCGTGCTGCGCATGATCCACTACCCGCCGCGCCACACCGCCAGCAGCGCCGAGCAACAGGGCGCCGGCGCGCACACCGATTATGGCTGCGTCACCCTGCTCTATCAGGACGACGCCGGTGGCCTGCAGGTTCGCGCGCGCAGTGGCGAGTGGATCGATGCGCCGCCGATTGCCGGCAGTTTCGTGGTCAATATCGGCGACATGATGGCGCGCTGGAGCAACGACCGTTACACCTCAACGCCGCACCGGGTGATCAGCCCGCTGGGGGTGGATCGCTACTCCATGCCCTTCTTCGCCGAACCACACCCGGACACGCTGATCGACTGCCTGCCGAACTGTTCCAGCGCGGACAACCCGGCCAAGTACACACCAGTGACCAGTGCCGAGTACCTGCTGTCGCGCTTCGCCGATACCTATGCCTATCGGCGCGAGGAGGCACAAGGCTGATTGCCGCGTAGGGTGGATGACGCCTTTTTCATCCACCGCTTCAGCATCGGAGCCGGCACATCGGTGGACATGAAACGCGATGTCCACCCTACGCAGCCGGCCAGGTGGCGCAGCATGATCCTGTCCGAGCGGTTAAACTTTGCCGATCCCCAAGCCTGATAACGAGAACCCGACCATGCCCGAATGGCTCAACGCCCTGCCCAAGGCCGAACTGCACCTGCATCTGGAGGGCTCGCTGGAGCCCGAGCTGCTGTTCGCCCTGGCCGAACGCAACCAGATCGCCCTGCCCTGGGCTGACGTCGAGACCCTGCGCGCGGCCTATGCCTTCAACAACCTGCAGGAGTTTCTCGACCTGTATTACGCCGGTGCCAATGTGCTGCGCACCGAGCAGGACTTCTACGACCTGACCTGGGCTTACCTGCAACGCTGCAAGGCGCAGAACGTCATTCACGTCGAACCCTTCTTCGACCCGCAGACTCACACCGACCGTGGCATTCCCTTCGAGGTGGTGCTGCGCGGCATTCAGCAGGCGCTGTTAGATGGTGAGAAGCAACTGGGCATCAGCCACGGCCTGATCCTCAGTTTCCTGCGTCACCTGCCCGAAGAAGAGGCGTTCAAGACCCTGGAGCAGGCCATGCCGTTTCGCGATGCCTTTATCGGCGTCGGCCTCGACAGTTCGGAAAAGGGCTTCCCGCCGCGTCTGTTCGAGCGGGTATTCGCCAAGGCGCGCAGCGAAGGTCTGCACGCCGTCGCGCATGCCGGCGAGGAAGGCCCGCCCGAGTACATCTGGGAGGCGCTGGATCTGCTCAAGATCAAGCGCATCGACCACGGCGTGCGTGCCATCGAGGACGAGCGGCTGATGCAACGCATCATCGACGAGCAGATTCCGCTGACCGTCTGCCCGCTGTCGAACATCAAGCTGTGCGTGTTCGAGCAGATGAGCCAGCACAACATCCTCGAGATGCTCGAACGCGGCGTGAAGGTGACGGTGAACTCGGACGACCCAGCCTACTTCGGCGGCTACGTCGGCGAGAACTTCGAAGCCTTGCACGAGCACCTGGGCATGACCGAAGCCCAGGCCAAACGCCTGGCGCAGAACAGCCTGGACGCGCGCCTGGCCTGACCATCGCCCGCGGCATACCACCGATCCATCGGTGGATTACAGAGGCATGCCGGCAGTGGCACAATAATGGCATTGACTACGCCGTTATCTGCCACTGCCGAGCAGCAGCATGCCTCCTAGCCTTGCCCGTCTCACCCTCCTCTGGCTGTTTCTGCTGCCCTGCGCACTGTGCAGTGCGGAGCCTTTGCGTGTCGTGACCGAAGAACTGCCGCCCTACAGCATGACAGTCAACGGCAAGCCGGGCGGTATGGCCACCGAAGTGGTGCAGGCCGTGCTGGATGAGATGGGCGAGCCCAGCAGCATCCAGGTGATGCCCTGGGCACGGGCCTATGACATCGCCCTCAACGGCCGCAACGTACTCATCTATTCACTGGCCCGCACGCCGGCCCGCGAGCCGCTGTTCACCTGGGTGGAGCCCATCGCCTCGGGTCACTGGAAGCTCTACAGCCTGGATCCCAACCTGCGCCTGCACAGCCTCGACGAGGCACGCCGCTACCAGATCGCCACGGTGAAGGACGACGTCGGCGAGCAGTTTCTCCTGGATAACGGCTTCGAAATCGGCAAGAACCTGCAGTCGAGCAACCGCTACGACATCAACTACGAAAAGTTGCGCATGGGCCGGATCGACCTGTGGATCGTCAACGAAACCAACGCCAACTACATCGTCAAGCAACTGGGCCAGGATCCCGTCCAAACGCTGCACCCGGTACTCGATCTCGACAGCCTCGGCGGTAATGGCCTGAACATCGCCTTCAGCCGCAATACCGCGACCGAGACCGTTGCGCGCTTCCGCCAGGGGCTGGAGAAGGTGCGTGCCAGCGGCAAACTCCAGGCGATCTACGAGAAATGGCAATGAAGGAAGGCCTGATCGCCGTAGGGCAAGACTCGCTGGGTCGGCGCCTGGTGCTGGTCACCTTGCTGTTCTGCGTCCTGTTCATCCTGCTCAGCACCTCACTGCGCACCTATCTGGCCTGGAACAGCAACCTGAACAGCATGCGCAATGAGCTGCAACTGATCGATCAGGTCTTTCGCGCCACCCTGTCCAAGGCCATCTGGGAAATGGATCGAGACACCCTGCAGACTCAGCTCGACAGCGCGACCCGTGCCGAGGCCGTGGGATTGATCGAGCTGCGCATCCTGCGTGAGGGGCGCCCGCCCGAGGTCATCCGCCACGAAGCACCGGGCTTTCGCGAAGATTCACGTGCACCGGAACTGCAGCAAGTGCTGACCTACGCCCCTTACCCCGGCGCCGAAGAACGTATCGGCGAGTTGTGCCTGGTCGGACGCGAGTCCCGGCTGTGGGCGGAATTGATCGACGATGTCACCTCGATTCTGCTCGCTCAGTTGCTGCAAAGCCTGGTGATCGCTGGGTTGATCATGTGGCTGTTCAATCGCTCGGTTACCGTCCACGTACGCCATATCGCCCGCCATCTGAGCCAGCTTTCGCCAACCAGCCTGACGAAGCATCTACGGCTGGTGCGCTCACCCCGTCATGCAGACGAACTGAGCATGCTGGAGAGCGGGATCAACGCACTGCAGGACAAGCTCGCCACCTACCTCGAACGGCAGAATCACGCCGAACAGGCGCTGGCCGCGCACCGCGACAGCCTGGCCGAGCAGGTCGAGGAACGTACCGCCGAACTGCGCGCCGCCAACGAGCGTCTGCACGACCTCAATCGTCGTGACCCGCTGACCGGTCTGGCCAACCGCCGTCACTTCGACGAGACCAAGGAACTGGAACTGCGCCGCGCCCGTCGCCAGAGCCAGCCACTGTCCGTGCTGATGTGCGACGTCGACCACTTCAAGCTCTACAACGACAGCTATGGCCATGCCGCCGGTGATCGCTGCCTGTGCCAGATCGCCGACCTGCTCAGCAGCCTGTTCAGCCGCAGCGGCGAGCTGGTCACCCGCCTGGGTGGCGAGGAGTTCGTCATCCTGCTGCCTGGCGTCAACGCCGAACAGGCCCTGGAGTGTGCGCAGCGTCTGCAGGCAGCACTGGCCGAACTGCACATTGCCCACCGGGCGTCCGAGACGGCGCAGCACGTCACCCTGAGCATCGGCATTGCCCAGCTCGAGACCGAGCCGGATGACTTCGAAACGCTCATGCGCCGCGCCGACGACGCCCTCTACCGGGCCAAACGCCTGGGCCGCAACCGCATCATCTACTTCTGACCAAGGAGGCTGTCATGTCCCCATGCCGTGCCATCTGGATGACATTTGTGCTGGCGCTCAGCGCGACCGCGCAGGCGCAGGAAATACGCGCCGTCACCGAAGACAGCCGCTATGCGCAGATTCAAAATGGCCGGGTCGGCGGTCCGGCGACGGATGTAGTGGAGGCGACGCTGCAGGAGGCCGGGCTGGACTATCAGCTGTCGCTGTACCCCTGGGCGCGTGCCTATGACCTGGCGCAGCAGCAGCCCAATGTGCTGATCTACCTGATCGCCCGTACACCGGAACGCGAAGAGCGCTTCAAATGGGTCGGTGAGGTGATCCGCTACCAGTTCAACTTCTACAAGCTGCGCAGCCGCGAGGATATCCAGGTCAATTCGACGGACGATGCCCGACGCTATCTGGTCGGTGTGGTACGTGATGATGTGCGCCACGACCAGCTCATGGCGCAAGGCTTCACCAAGCTCGCGCTGGCGCCACAGAACCTCGACAACATGCGCCGTCTGGTCAATGGCCAGATCGAACTGCTGCCGTTGATCGAAGCCGACGCCCGGCGCTTGAGCGTGGAGGTCGGTAGCCAGTACAGCGACCTGGAAAAGCTCGTCACGCTGGATGTCGGCAGCGGCGGTTTGTACCTGGCCTACAGCCTGGCGACGGACGATGCCACCGTCGAGCGCACCCGCCAGGCTTTCGAACGCATCCGCAGCAGCGGTGAGCTACAGCGCCTGATGGCGCCGGTCATGAGCCCACCCGACACTCAGTGATCCAGTCGGCGGCGTTTGCCGGTGATCATCGACAACGGCAGGTTTTCACGTAGCCGGTGGCTCTCGTACAGGGCTGCAGCGATATGCAGGCCCACCAGGCCCATCAGGGCATTGGCGAAGAACGCATGAATTTCCTGCGGTAGATCGGCGCCCCAGAAGTAGTCGACCTCCTCCATCAGAAAGCCGGTCACGCCCAGGCCGAGCATCAACGCCATCATCAGGATCATCACCAGTGCGCCCAGGGGCGAATGGCCGAGGCGGTGGTAGGGCTCGCCGGAGACCAGTGCGCGCAGGTGGGCCCCGACGCGGGCCGGAGTCGGCCAGAAATCCGCCCAGCGCGCCGCCGGCGTACCGACGAAGCCCCACACCAGACGGATCGCCAGCCAGGCCACGGCGTAGTAGCCGAACCAGCGATGCCAGTTCTCGCCTTCTTCGGTGAAGAAGTAGTTGGCCAGGAAAGCGCCGGCCAGGGACCAGTGGAACACACGCACCACTGGATCCCACAAGCGCACGGTCGAGGTGCTCATCAGCCTTCCACGTTGCTCTTGACCGGCTTGCCGCTGACCGGATCGAAGTAGATCTCGACCTTCTTGCCATCCTTGTCATGGCCGTAGATTTCGTAGCAGTTGCCGCCGGTGACCTTGAACTTCTTGATCTCGTAACCCTGAGCTTTCAGGTCAGCCTGGAACTTGTCCTGATCCTGCCACTGCGCCTTGTCGGCGGTGGTGCATTCGGTGGCGGCGAAAGTCAGCGGGCTGGCCAGGGCCAGAGACAGCAAAAGCAGTTTGCGCATGATGAAGTCCTCTTGGGTGCAGGGGAAAGTGGTTCTGCGGGAACTACTTTCGCGCCGCAACCTTAAGGCCGTATTAGCACGCGAAAAATCGTAGCCCGGAGGCAATCCGGGAAGGTCGGCAGAACAACTCCCGGATTGCATCCGGGCTACGCAGTAACTGCAGGGGGACTGGGGCCTTGCCCGTCGCGGCTAAAGCCCCTCCCACAAGTAGAGGTCTCAGAAGTCGAAATCGACCTTGGCCCAGAGGGTGCGACCCGGCTCGTCGATACGGGTCTCGGCCGGGAAGCCAAAGCCTGCGTCGCCGGCCAGGTTGAGGTGCTCGGCGTAGCGCTTGTCGAGCAGGTTATCCACCCCCGCGCTGAGCTTGACCTGCTGGCTGACGCGGTAGGCCGCGTTGAGCGAGAGCACGCCGAAGCCGGCGCTGTCACCGAAGTCCTGCCCCACCACGTTGCCGCGCCCTTCGGCGATGCGACCCTGGCCGTCGACTACACGCCACAGGGCGCCGACGCTCCAGTCGTCGCGCGCATAGGTCAGGCCCAGGCGTGCTTCCAGCGGCGGCATCTGCGGCAGCGCTTCACCGTCACTGCTGTTCTTGCCCCAGGCGTAGGCCAGGGTGGCGTCGGCCTTCCAGTTGGAATCTAAGGCGTAGGCCACGCCCAACTCGCCACCCATGATGCGCGCGTCGACGTTGTCGGCCTGAGTGCTCATGCCACGGTAGTCGAACAGGATGTAGTCGCGAATCTGCCCGACATAGGCCGAGGCCCAGGCCTGCAGTTGCTCACCCTGATACTGGATGCCGAGATCGAGCTGGGTGGTCTTCTCCGGCTCGATGCCATCGAAGGCGTTATCCGCGCCGGCTGGGCCATTGAGACCGGCGGAGAACAGCTCCCAGTAATCGGGAAAACGCTGCACGTGGCCGAGGCCGGCATAGACGGTGGTCGGCGAGCCGGACAGGTCGTGCTCGTAGCGCACGAAACCGCTGGGCAAGGTATCGGCACGGGTCTCGCCCGCCGTCGGGTTGGGCGTGGTCATGCCCATCATGCTGGTGAAATTCTGCCGGTAGTCCTGGGCCGAGGCGCGATCCAGGCGTGCACCGGCGATCAGCCGATCACGCTCGGCCAGGCGCCAGGTGGCTTCGGCGAACACGCCGTAGTTGTGCATCAGCGCGTCCTTGTCCCAGGGGAAGCGATCAGCGTCGACATAGGGCATACCCATCATGCCGCCGCTGGAGCTGCGCTGACGGTGTTCGCTGCGCTGCGCATCGACACCGGTGATCAGCTCGACGTCGTCCCACTTCCAGGTCGCTGCCAGGCGCGCACCGAGGGTGCGACGGTCGACCTGTGCCGCCATCGGCCCGGCCATCATGCTGCTCGGGTCCGGCACGCGCAGGCGGAAGTTGTCCATGATGTGGTCGGCGTAGTTGTAGTAGACCTTAGCCTCGACCTTATCCAGTACACCGCCGAGGTTGCTGCGCTCGATGCGCAAGCCGAGGCTTTCACGCTGGAACTGGGTGCCGTCCATGCCACGGCCACCGTAGCGCGCTTCGCCGTCGCCACGGCCAGCCGTGAGTTCGATCAGGGTATCGGCATCCGGCGTCCAGCCCAGGGCCACATCGGTATTCCACTTGTTCCAGCGCGAGGCGATGGTGTCGCCGTCACCGTTGGCGTAATCGTCCGACTGCGAGCGGTTGCCCATCACCCGCAGGTAGCCCTGTTCACTTCCAATGGCGCCGTCGATCAGCCGGTCGAAGCGGCCATTGGAGCCCGCCAGCACGCTGGCATGCAGGCGCGCACCCAGCTCGCCGAAACGCTCCGGCTCACGCTCGAAACGCACCACACCCGCCGATGCGCCTGGCCCCCAGATCACCGTCTGCGGGCCCTTGGTCACGGTCAGCCGATCATAGGTTTCCGGCGCGATATAGGAGCTGGGCGCATCCATCCGCCCGGGGCAGGCGCCGATCATCTGCCCCCCATCGGTGAGCAGCAGCAGGCGCGAGCCGAACAGGCCGCGCAGCACCGGGTCGCTGTTGCTGCCGCCGCTGCGGATGGCCGAGAAGCCAGGGATGGTCTTGAGATAGTCGGCCGCATCGCTGGCCGGCACCGGCTGGCGCGGATCCTTGGGATCGGCCACCACGGTCAGCGGCGAGGCCTGCTGCACGGCGGTGATCACAGTGGGCGGTAGCTCGGCATCGGCCTCCTCGGCCATGGCCGGTGCGATGACACACAGACCACAGGCCATGGCGAAGGCCTGGCGCCAGCGCAGGCGGTCAGCGGACAGGGTGAAACGAAACGATGCGGAGCCTTGGCTCCGGATAGCAGGAACGAACATGGCAATACCTGAAAGTTGGCAGTTGTTATGGGAGGAGAGCCAGGCCTTGAAGGCCATCTTTCAGGGATGCGGAGAGGCTCTGGGATTGAGCGAGGGCCAGCGATGACGGCGATGAATGGCAAGTAGCAGGTCGGGTAGAGGGTTTAGTCCATCGCCGCTCAGCAAGCCGAACAGGCCAAAGAAGACAGCTAGCAGGATGGCGCTGAAGCTGGAGGCGATGACGCAGCCGCCGCCCAATAACGCCGTAGGTATGACGCCGGAACTGCCGAGATCCGCCCCCGCGCCGAAGTTGCCGTCAAAAGCGCAATACTGCGCATCCAGCCCGCTGAGCTGCATCCCAGCCATCTGCCCATGACTGATCGCGCAGGCGAGTGCTGCGAACAGAACGCTGAAATACAGCGCCCAGGCAATCAGTGGACGATGGTGGCGAGTCGATTTCATGGGGCGCAACTTTAGCGCCGTTGACTGCTCAATGACCAGCGGCGTAGCGCCGCATTAACAGCGAAACCAGCAGCAACTCAGGAAGCAGCAGGTATAGGTAGGCCAACCATGGAGTCCCCAGGTATAAACCCAGAATCAAGGTGGGCAGACCTATCAGCCAAAGACCTAGAGTGTCGATTCTGGCAATCAGTGAAAAATCTCCCTGACTCTGCCTGACAGCCCTCAGGAGATTGCAAATCACGCGCAATGGCAGAGAGGTGGCCAGCAGCCAGAGGTAGACGATCCACCATTCGCTCTGTTGGCCATACAGCCTTCCAAGCCATTGCGCCCCCAAGGCCAGCAGCACCGCAGCCCCTAGGGCGAACGGCAGGCATCTGCCGACCAGGATGGGGATACAGGCATGCAACTCATGTGCGCAGAGCCGAGCGAAGCGCATCGAGAGAAAGCGCAACAAGGCGTTGAGCGGCGCGAAAGCCAGCAGCATCAGGGTCATCCCGGCAGAGAAGGCGTCGAGCCGCGCCCGGTCAGGATTTGAGCCCCAGGCGGCAAACAAGGCCACCGCAGTAAAGCCGAAGAGCTGCATGGCTAGCACGCGCTGCCCCTCCCAGGATGTACTGCGTAACACCTCGACAATCCAAGCCGACGAAGGCAGCCAGGGCACACCTGCGTCACGGCGAGTCAGCCACCACAAAGCCCAGACAGTCGAACACAGATTCAGTACCAACCCGGCGAGAAAACACCCCCAGAGTCCGGTCTGAAAACCTTCCAGCAAGACCAACAGCAAGCAGATGCGTGCGCCCAACTCCAGCAGTTTCCAGCGCACCACCAGAGCACCTTCGCCGCGCGCGTGCAGAATGAACGCAGCCACCCCGTTGAGCAGGCGAAAAGGTACGGCCAGGATGAACCAGAACAGCGCCGAGCGGCCCACCTCGGCCAGTTCGGGGTCACCCTCGATCATCCAAGACAAAAGCAACGGATAGGTGAAAAACGCAATCAGCCCCAAAAGGCCTCCGGCCATAGCCGTCAGCACCAGCGCCTGCCGCGTGACACGGGGTTCTTGCTCCTGGCGCACAGCCTGAGCCACAGCAACAGACAGCGTTGCGCCCAATGCCATCGCAGCGACCAACTCGAATAGTGCCATTCGCGTCGTCAGCACATAGAGCCCTGGCAACCCCTGCCCGGCTCGCGCCAGCATGACCAGATCAACCTGGACTGCCAGTTGCGCCACCACGAAGCTCAGTACCAGCGCGAAGAATCCACGCCAGAAATCGGCAGGCAACGTCCGAGTCAACGCGGTATCTCTTGCCAGCCCGGGAACGCGTCGGGAAAGGTGTCCGAGGCCAGGACGAAGTAACCGAGATCCTGCCCTGACATCGGCAAAGGCTCCTCCAGAGCCAAGCGCTCGACCTGTCGTCCGGTGTCGACCGAACGGGTCTTCCAGGCGCATACAAGATCGGCAAGACCTTCAGCTCCCAGCACGATTCCTGGCGATCTGGAGCGATCACTGGTGGCCCAGCGAGCAGCGGAGGCAGCCATCAACGCGTAGCGCAGATCGGTATCGAGATGATCGCGGAATGACGACTGCCGCAACCAGACATCCACCCACAGGTAATACGTCCAGTTCAATGACAACCGCTGCTCGTCGGCCCAGGCCATGAACGGGCGAAAGATGGCCAAGCCATCAGGCCCGGACAGTCGCAACAACCCAGGGCAGATATCGAACAGGCTATGCCAGTAGACCCTCAGGCTGGTGTCGATGCGCACGAACGCCTTTGAGTCGCGGGGGTAGTCCGCCTGACGTGCAGGCACGCTGAGCGCATCGAGCAGCGCACTGTCGGTGCGTGGAGTGTCAAGCATTGGCATATGCCCTTCCCTCCGCCAGTCCGCGCAAGCGCGCCAGATCGGCACGAATCTCAGTCTCCTCGAACACGTCATCGCGTTCATAGGTCAACGTCGAGTCTGCCGTCTCGAAGCTCGACCAATAGCGCTGAAGGAAATCCAGCGTGGCATCGGACAGCGGTCGGTCATGGGTATCGAGCACCAAATGCGGTTGCAGGATCGACAGGTTATAGCCCGCCACATGAAAGTGTTCGGATGCCTCGATCACCGGCAACCAGGCCTCCAATTCGAGGCCACAATTGAGGTGCGAGCAGACGGCATTGGACACGTCGAACAGCACGCCAGCACCGGTATCACGCGACAGGCGCTCGAAAAACGCCGGCGCGTCGTGCCCACCGGGCATGATCGAGGGATAGTTTTCCAGCAACAGTCGGCGCCCCAGATACTGCTGCCAGGTTTCCACACGCCGACGTACCTGCTCGTAATCGGCGCGATAGTCGATCTCTGCCAGGTGATAGAGCTGGCGGCCCTCATGGGTGAAACGCGCCACATGATCGGAGACGTACAGCGGCTGTAGCCTGTCGATCAACAGACGCAAGCGCTGACCCAGATCACGTAACTCGGCCTCGTCACCTTCGATGAACTTGGAAAACATGATGTGAAAGCCGATGGGGGCCTGGAAGGCATCTGCCAGCTCATCCGGGTCGACAGCGAGAAAGTTGTCGATCAATAGCTCCACGTAATCGATGGCACCATCGGCCAGCAGTTGGCGAACCAGTGGTGCGGTTTCACCCAAAGTGAAATTGAATCCAAGTCGCATAGGCCCTCCTTGAGCGAGACCTACGCCAGCGTCGCAACGCTGGCGTAGACGTTCAGTACCGCGTTACGCGCCGATCGGCGCACAGCACGCGCCACAGCACGCGCCTGCACGTCCGGCTACAACGATGGTTTGCTTGCTAGCGATCTTGATCTTCATGGTGAGTTCTCCATAACGTTCTATGAATGATTCGACGGTCAAGCCGTCGGGTCTTGCATGACGACGGGTAACGTTCATTTCGATAGGCAGCCTCCTTTCAGGGTGTGGACGTCAATCGCGAATCCGCTCGCCAGGGATCTGAGCGAGTGGGGTCACGCAGCAGCGATTCATCGGTCAGGCTTTGGAGAAAGGCCAACAGGTCATCAATTTCCTGTTCGCTGAAACCGACACGTACGATCAGCCCGCTCTTGTAAGGGTTGAGCCGGCCATCGCCACGCCAGGGGCCATGCTCGACGTTGCGCCCTCCCTGCGAGTAGAAGCCCAGCACCTCGCGCAAGGTGGCTGCGCTGCCGTCATGGAAATAGGGTGCGGTCAGCGCCACGTTACGCAGGCTGGGGGCACGGAAAGCGCCCATGTCGCGCGGCTCGCCACTGAGCTCAAAGACACCGCGATTGGGGAAGGGATAAGCGCCCTGGCCGTCGAGGTTGTACAAGCCTGTGTTGTGAAAGGGCATCTCCACCTGGCGCGAACGGGCATGCACCACCTGATCGTTGAAGTTGAAACTGCCATGGCAGTGGTGACACTCGGCCTTTTCGCCGAAGAACAGATCCTTGCCGCGCAGCTCGGAGGCCGTCAGTTCGCCCTGCCCTTGCAGATAACGGTCATAGCGGCTGTCGACTGCAACTAGGCTGCGCTCGAAGGCGGCAATCGCCTTGATCACTGAGCCCATGCTCAGCGGCTCGCGTTGCTCCGGGAAAGCCGCCGCGAACAAAGGTGGGTAGCGCGGCTCGTCACGCAAGCGCTGCAGCACTTGAGCCCGGTTGCCATCGGTGATGCCCATTTCCACCGGGTCATCGCCGAACAATGGCACTTCCATCTGCCGTTCCAGGGTGACGATGGCCGGATTGGCCCAGTTGTAGGTGGCATGCCAGGCCACGTTGGCCAGCCCAGGTGCATTGCGGTGAGTAGTGCCGCTCGTGCTGCCGGTGGACAGCGCCTTGCCATCGCTGAAGGCTTGCTCCTGCACATGACAGGTGGCGCAGGACTGGGTGCCATTGCCGGACAATCGCGGGTCATAGAACAGGTGCCGACCCAACTCGACTTTCGCCGCACTCATGGGATTATCCTGCGGCACACGGGGCGCCGGCACGTGTGAAGGCAGTTGCCAGTCCCAGCCCTCGGCCGCCATACCCGACAAGCTCAGGAGCAGACCCGCCAGGCCACAGCAGATCCGCCCCAGTTTCATGGCCGCGCCCCGCGCGAAACACTCGGGGAATGCCCAGGCTGCAGCGGCTCGCCACTCTGCAAGCTCAGCCCCAGGCGCTCGAATACCGGGCCACACTCAGGGTCGTCCGGGCCGCTCATGCAGCCCACCGCCATGCCCTGGTCATGACCGATATCGCTGCCTGCCAGCAACGCGGACAAGTCGACCACGACAGCATCCCGCCGTGGATCGAAGCGTTCGAACTGCAGCGACAGGCGATTAGAGCGCAGGCAACTGACCGTTTCGCCCGTCACCGGATTGCCCGTGCAACCTGTAGAGCCCAAGTGCACATACCAGGTCGCCGAACGCGAGCCATCGACCTTGGCTACCCCGCCCTGCGGATCGACCTCGAGCTTGGCGAACTTGCGCCCAGCCTGCCAGCTCCAGCCCATGGCGGCGATATCCAGCGGTGGCGGCTCCAACTCGGTGCTGGTGTGATTGAGCGCTGGCGGTACGCCGAGGGTCAGTGCCAGGCCAACGTAATCGCCAGGCGGAATGCTGCCACGCACCTCATGATTGGTCTCGGGTGTGCCACCCACGCAGTGGCCACTGCCATCTTCGAAGTCGAGCAGCGCCACATTGGCGTTCTGCCAATCACTGGTTGTCAGTTGCAGCGGTACGTGGTGGCCATCTTTCGCGATCAGCGCGACGTCCTGCACGTAGAAACGCGCATCGTGCAACTGCGCCGGAATCTGATCACGCCCCAACGGCCCTAGCGGTGCGGAACAGCGCGCAGGCTGACCATTGGCCAGCAGCTCGAAGGCGATGTTCAGCGGTTGCGGCTCGTGCGTGATGGGGTGACTGCAAGCTCCCAGCAGGGCGGCAGCAGCGAGCAAGCCGAAACGCTTCGACATGTTCATGTCCACCTCCTAGAACCGTGTGCTCAACATGAGGTTGACGCTACGGCCTTCCTCGTAGCTGAAGGTGTTGGCCTGGGATTGCTGGTAAGTCGCGTAGGACTTGTCGAACAGGTTGCTCACGCCCAGATCGACACGGTACTGCCGGGTCTCGTACGCCACGCCGATATCGTGCAAGCCATAGCCGGCACGCTGCCGCAGTACGGTCGCGTCATAATCCTGGGCCTGAACGAACTGCCCCTGATAGTTCAGCGACCAGTTGTCATCCAGACGGTACTGCATGGCCAGGGTCAGCTTGTCCGGCGGCGAGTAGAGGTGATCATGGGTCTCGGCGTTGCGTGAGCGCATGCGCGAATAGCCGAGGCCCACCGACAGGCGTTCGTACTGGTAGGCAGCCTCGATCTCTCCGCCATGGCGCTCGGCTTCGGCAACGTTGCGGCGCTGGAAGACCAGGCCAAGCCCAGAGAACGGTGCCTGGCGGATGTAGGTGCCCACCACCTGTTGATCGATCAGATCCTTGACCTCTTCATCGAAGTAGGTGGCCTTGAAGCGCAGTTGATCACCGGCTGCCAGCAGGTTGGCCAGGTCGAGGGTGAAGCCCACTTCCTTGGTACGACTCAGTTCAGGCTTGAGATCGGGGTTGGGGCGGAAGTTGAACAGCGCGCGGTTGGTGCTGAGGTTGCCGAACATTTCGGTCAGTGTCGGCGCACGGAAAGCCTCGCCGTAACTGACGAAGACGCCAAACGGCTCCCAGGGCTGATACTTCAACGCGACCTTTGGCGACAACCGATTGTGGCTTGTGCTGTTCTGCCCTGGCGAAGTCAATTGGTAATCGTCGTGGCGCAACGCACCGATCAACGTCCATTTTTCCAGGAAGCTGATTTCGTCCTGCACGAAGCCGCCCAGCGAGCGCAGCTCGCCATCAGGCAGCACCGAATTGCCCTGGCCGTTGGAGGTGTTCTCGCTGGTGTCCTTGTAGAAGTCCACGCCATAGGTGAAGCGGTGCTGCACCCAGTCGCCCATGGCGAAGCGGCTGCTGTTCTGCAAGCTGCCGCCGACTGTCTCGGTCATGGTCGTGGTATCGGGCTGGCGAGGCACGGAGCGGCTCTCGCCATCGAGTTTGAAGCGCGTCTTGTACAGGCTCAGCTTGCCGTCGATGAGTGCCTGCTCGGCATCCTGAAAGCTCCAGCTGCCGCTGTATTGCTCCTGGCGGCGGCGCAGCTCCTGGTCGAAGGGGAACAACAGGTTGCCACCGGGATTGGTCGGCCCGACGAACTCGTCATCGAAGCTCTGATAAGCCAAATCGAAACGATTGAACTCATTGAGGTTGAAGCCGGTTTTGAACAGCGCGCTCTGCAGATCACCGTCATTGGGGTATTCGGCATGCTCGCCGCCCTTGCCGGTGTGAATGCTGTCGTAATTACGGTAAGTGACACTGGCTAGCGCATCGGCACGCGCGTCCATCGCCGCAGCCGTCAGGTTGCTTGAAAAGGCCTCGGTGGCGCTGCGGTATCCCGCCTTGAGGCGTCCACCGAACACCTCACCAGGCTCGACGAAATCCTCGGCACGAATGGTCTCGAAAGCCATCACGCCACCCAGGCCACCACTGCCGTAAGCAGCCGACATCGGCCCGCGCACCACATCGACCTGGCGGATGAAATCCGGGTCGAGCAACAACGGGGTATTGACCCCACCCTCGTTATTACGCCGTGCACCATCCACTGTCAGGATCACCCGTGGGCCCTGGAGGCCACGAATAGCCGGGCTCTGCGCCGCCGGGCGCGGGCCGCCGCCGTAGTTCACGCCGGGGACGTTACGTAATACCCGTGACAGCGTGTCGGCTTGGGCGTCGTCCAGTTGCTCACGGGTTACGGTGGAAACCGAAGCAGGTAGCTCGAAAGCACTGTTGCTGGTGCGCGTGGCAGTCACGGTCGTGCTTTCGAGTACCAGAGGCGCATTGGCCGTTTCGGCGGCCTGCACCACACCGCAACACAATGCGGGTAGCACGAGCGCGCGCTGTATGGCCCAAACCAATGGCTTGCGCTGAGCGCTGGACAGAGGGGAAAAATCGGACATTGCGGTGCATTCCTTCTCGTTGTTATCGGCAGACAGGAGGCGCAAACCACCGACCACAATCGAGAAATGCCGAGCGTCGACCCGCTCTTCCCTAGCCTTTTCGATCTTCCTGAACAACAACCTCATGGTTGCTGGCGGTCGGGATAAAGCCAAAAGCCCTTATTGAAAATGAGCCTTTACCTCTACCCACGATCCTAACAACCTAAGCCGAAGCAACCGCAGTGCGACAATCCACCACACATCAAAGCAAGAACCTCGCAGGTCTCAGGCTCAGCGAGACACATGAGGCCGAATGTCGCACCTGCATCACGGAACGTTATCGAGCCTCAACAACGCAGGCAGTTGCTCCATCAACTGCGCCTCACGCAATGGCCCGCGTGCGTATCCGACCTGCCGTCCCTGCGGGTCGATCAAGCCCAGATGGCCGCTGTGATCCACGGTGTAATTCTGCTTACTGGTATCGCCTGGGATGAAAGGCAAGCCCATGGCAGCAGACGCCTTCTGTACCTCCACCATCTCGCCTGTCATGCCGGTAAAGGTCGGGTCGAAATAGGTCACGTATTGCTGCATACGCTCAGGGCTGTCGCGCTGAGGGTCGACACTGACCATGGTCACGCCAAGCCGGTCGCGGACGTCGGCAGGCAGTGCCGCGCGAATCCGACGCAACTCACTGAGCGCGGTGGGACAAACATCCGGGCAAAAGGTGTAGCCGAACAGCACCAGCGTCCAGCGCCCCTTGAAGAAGTCCGCGCCAAAATGCTGGCCATTAGCGGTGCCAAGGTCGACATCAGGCAACGGACGCGCCTTTGGCAACAGTACTATCCCAGCACTCGTGAGTTGCAGTGCGCCCTTCCCGGTTTGGGGCTGTACAAGCCAAAAAGTCCCGGCAACAAGCAGCACCAGCGCCAAGACCAACAACAGCCATTTCCGTGAACCAGACATACGTACTCCGTTCAAAGCGACTCAAGAAAACGCAGCAATGCCTGACGACTGTCGGCATCCAGCGCGACGACCCGATCACGCGCTGGCTGGGCCTCGCCCCCGTGCCAGAGAATGGCCTCGAGCAGATTGCGCGCTCGACCATCATGCAGGAATTGGGTATGCCCGTTGACCGCCTGAGTCAGACCAATTCCCCACAGGGGAGGCGTTCGCCACTCGTGGCCGTCAGCGAGAAACTCCGGGCGACCATCGGCCAAGCCATCGCCCATGTCATGCAGCAGCAGGTCGGTGTAGGGATAGATGGTCTGCCCGGATAGCCCAGCCTGTTCGGCATGCCCGGTGACGTATGAGGGGCGGTGACAGGCAGTGCAGCCAACATCCTGAAAGACCGCCTTGCCGCGAAGCACCTCAGGCTTGTCGTGATTGCGACGAGCCGGTACGGCGAGATTGCGCGTGTAGAACAGCACGCTGGCCATGATCGCATCGCTGACCTCGGGCTGCCCACCCTGCGGCGCGCGGAAGCAACTCGACTGTCTGGCCGTGCAGTCATCCTGAGGATGCAGCGTGCTGGTCAGCCCCATGTCGCCGGCGAAAGCACCGGCATTCTGCTGATTCAGATTCGGCTGGCCGGCCTTCCAGCCGAAACGCCCGACGACCGTCTGGTTCTGCGCCGCATCCCAGACCCGATTAAGGCGACCACTGACCGCTCCCTGGCGCTGCAACTCGACGTTGGCACGCAAATCCGCCTCGTCGATGGCTTCGAGCAGGCCGAGCCCGATCATCGGCGGCGCTACGCGCAGAGACATCAGGGTTTCTGGGGGCAGCGCGCCATAGCCCAACTCACGGAGCTCGAAAACGGGTTTGCGCAACGCCACCTGCGTGCCATCGGCCAGTTGCACCGACTGCGTCTCGTAACGCAGCCATACGCGTCCCTCCGCAGCATGCCCCGCGATGGCGTTGTCCTGCAGCTGCCCGCCATAGGTCGGCTCTGCAACGCTGCCCGCGCGTTGCACGATGGCAGCATCGGCTTTGCGGGCCGGTATCGACAGCCTCACCAGCGACGACAGTGCTGGCTCAAGGACACCCTCACGCGGCGGATGCCCGCGCCCATCCTTGATATGGCAACTCTGGCAGGAGTCGGTATTGAGCAACGGCCCGACACCACTGCGATTTGCTGGGGACTGCCCCGCCGCGACCCAGGCATTGCGAAAGAAGGCATTGCCAACGGAGAAATCCATGCGTTGCGTGGGCGTCAGATTGCTGCCAGGCATCGAGAATGCGTTGCTGCCCGATACCTTCGTGGTCGTCGCACCACCCGGCATCGACTCACCTGGCTCGACGTCAGCCAGCCGATCCTGATCCTGGCAGGCACAGAGCAGTATCACCACCGCCCCGATAAAACCTTTAGTGGCCCATCTCACAGCCATGCATCGCCTCAATGAAAGCGGGCCAGACAACCGAGTTGCCTGACCCGAGAGTGGGTTGAAGTGCGCTTACTTGGCCATCCAGTCGATCACGGCCTTGTAGTCATCGGCGGTGCAATCCATGCACAGGCCACGTGGCGGCATGGCGTTGAAGCCCTCGGTGACATGCTTGACCAGGGTTTCCGAGCCCTGCTTCAGACGCGGAGCCCAGGCAGCGGCATCGCCTTTTTTCGGGGCCTGCGGCAACTGGCCGTTGTGGCACATGCCACAGGCGCGATTGAAAACCGCCTCCGGATCCTGCGCAGCCTGTACGGAGCCCATCGACAGCAAGGCAAACGTCAGCAAGACAACTTTCTTCATATCAAGACCTCATCGGTTAGGTGTTGTTATTGATTTCAGGTGCCCATCAACCCCTGGGCCTGGAGCAACAGGCTGTAGCCCACCCCCAACAATGGCCAGGCGCAAATGGGCCCCAGCAACAGGCTGAGGATTCGGTGACGTGGATCGAATCCGAGCCCATGCACGAAGCCCCCGCTGATACCGAGCATCACCAGCATCAGCAGGGAATGACTGTAACCACCCTGCGCGTCCAGGTAGGCGGCAGGGTGGATCAACAGCAAAAGTGCCAGCGGGCTGGCCAGCAACAGAGAGAGCGCGCAGCAAGCGACATGCTGCCGTCCCAGTACCCACGCACTCACCCCTGCACGTCCTCATCGAGGTTCTGGGTGGTTTCCAGCCAAAGCGCGTTGACGATGGCGAAGCTGCAGGCCAGCAGCACGCCGAGAATCCAGGTGAAGTACCACATCGTTCGGGCTCCTTTTCAGTACAGGCCGTGGGGGTTGGCTTCGATGCTGCTGTCATTCAACTTGCCCCACATCTTCACGTAGCCCCACAGGGTGTAGATGAGGATGATCGGCACGAAGATGCAGGCCACCACGAACATGATGCCCAGGGTCTTGTGGCTCGATACCGCGTCCCAGACGGTCAGGCTGGAAGCCGGCTCGAAGCTCGACGGCATGATGAAGGGAAACAGCGCGAAGCCAGCCGTGCACAGCGTGCCGGCGATGACCAGGCTGGAACCGAGGAAAGCGAAACCGCCCTTGCGTCCGCTCGCGGCGGCGAATGCCAGCGCAGCGCCGATGATGCCGGTCAACGGCGCCAGCTTGGTCAGTGGCCACTGCGCGTAGTTGTCCAGCCAACCGGGGTTGCCGATAGCCGCCTGCTTGGTCAGCGGATCGAGCGCACTGCCCGCTTCTTGCGGCACGCTCAGCACCAGCCCCTGAATGTCACCCAACCACAGCCAGGCACCAGCGCCGACAAAGGCCAGCAGATAGACCAGCGCACTGCCTTGCGCGGCTACACAACTGCGCCGCGCCACATCGCTTTCAGTGCGCATCATCAGCCAGGTCGCACCATGCAACAGCAGCATCGACAGACTGACCACGCCTGCCAGCAGGCCGAAGGGGTTGAGCAGTTGCCAGAAGCTGCCGTGGTAGCTGACCCGCAGGGTTTCGTCGAAGTGAATCGGCACACCCAGCAACAGGTTGCCGAAGGCCACACCGAATACCAGCGAGGGCACCACACCACCAACGAACAGCCCCCAGTCCCAGGTTTGCCGCCAGCGTGTGTTGTCCAACTTGCTGCGATAGTCGAAGCCCACAGGGCGGACGAACAGCGCGAACAGCACCAGCAACATCGCCCAGTAGAAACCGGAGAAGGATGCGGCATACACCAGCGGCCAGGCCGCGAACAATGCACCACCGGCGGTGATCAACCACACCTGGTTGCCATCCCAGTGCGGCGCGATAGTGTTGATCACCACACGGCGCTCATTATCGGTACGGCCAACGAAAGGCATCAGCGCCGCAGCACCAAGGTCGAAACCATCGGTCAGGGCGAAACCGATCAGCAGCACGCCGATCAGCACCCACCAGACGAGTTTCAAGGTTTCGTAGTCGAACATGACGAAGTCCTCAGGCGTGGGCCGGCTGCTGTTGTTCGAAGTGATAGCGTCCGCTGTGCAGGCTCGAGGGGCCGAGGCGGGCGAACTTGATCATCAGGTACATCTCCACCACCAGCAGCAGGCTGTAGAAGGCGATCAGCGCGGTCAGCGAACCCCAGATATCGCCGGTCGACAGGCTGGAGGTGGACAGGTGTACGGGCAGCACTTCACCGATCGACCAAGGCTGGCGGCCATGTTCGGCCACGTACCAGCCGGTCTGCGCGGCGATCCAGGGCAGCGGCAGGCTCCACAGCGCCCACTTGAGCAGCCAGGGTTTGCTTTCCTCGTTCTTCTTCGCCGAAGCCCAGAAGGCGCAGGCGAACAACGCCAGCATGAGGAAGCCGCTGGCGACCATGATGCGGAAGGTCCAGAACAGGCTGAACACGTTGGGGATGGTGTCCAGCGCCGCCTGCTTGATCTGCGCCTCGCTGGCATCGACCACATGCTCCGTGTACTTCTTCAGCAGCAGGCCATAGCCCAGGTCGTTCTTCACGGCGTTGAAGGCGGTGATGGTTTCGGCTGACTTGTCGCCACCACGCAGTTGCTCCAGCAGCGCATAGGCCTGCATGCCCGTGCGGATGCGCGCTTCGTGCTCGACGAGCAGATCCTTGATGCCCTTGACCTCCTTGTCCAGCGAGCGGGTGGCGATCAGGCCCAGCGCGTAGGGGATCTTCACCGCATAGTCGGTACATTGTTCTTGCTGATTGGGCAGGCCGAACAGGGTGAAGCCGGCCGGTGCCGAATGGGTGTCCCATTCGGCCTCGATGGCGGCCAGCTTGGTCTTCTGCACGTCACCGATCTCGTAACCGGACTCGTCGCCGAGGATGATCACCGAGAGGATCGAAGCCAGGCCGAAGGCCGAGGCGATGGCGAAGGAGCGGCGGGCGAAACCCTGGTCACGCTTCTTCAGCAGGTAGTAGCTGGAGATGGCCAGGACGAAGATCGAGCCGGTGACATAGCCAGCCGCCACGGTGTGGACGAACTTGACCTGCGCCACCGGGTTGAACAGCAGCGCGCCGAAGTCGGTCAGCTCCATGCGCATGGTCTCGAAGTTGAACTCGGCACCGACCGGGTTCTGCATCCAGCCGTTGGCGATGAGAATCCACAGTGCCGAGAGATTCGAGCCAATCGCCACCAGCCAGGTGACGGCCAGGTGCTGCACCTTCGACAGGCGATCCCAGCCGAAGAAGAACAGGCCGATGAAGGTGGATTCGAGGAAGAAGGCCATCAGCCCTTCGATGGCCAGCGGCGCACCGAAGATGTCGCCGACATAGTGGCTGTAGTAGGCCCAGTTGGTGCCGAACTGGAACTCCATGGTCAGCCCGGTGGTGACGCCGAGGGCGAAGTTGATGCCGAACAGCTTGCCCCAGAACTTGACCATGTCCTTGTAGACCTGTTTGCCGGTCATCACGTAGACCGACTCCATGATCGCCAGGAGGAAGGCCAGACCAAGCGTCAAAGGTACGAAGATGAAGTGATACATCGCTGTCATGGCGAACTGCAGGCGTGACAGATCGACGACTTCTTCCGAAATCATCAGAACCTCCCCAGAGGAATCAAGCGCTAATCGCGAATAAAGAAATGCTGATCGACTCGAACAGCACCGTTTTCCGGAATGACCGGCTCGGTGAACCAGACTTCCTTCAACGCAAGGAGAAAGATCGTTTTTAGAATGATGATGACGGTGAGCTCGACATGCAGTGGCATCTTGGGCATGCGAATGTCTCCCGTCGGCGAAACATGAAAAGTAGGCTCTCCCTTGCGGGAGAGCCGATTACCGAACACCGTCGATAAAGTGGACTTCGGGCTTAACCGTGGATGCCCAGACAAGACATATTCCAACCCGAAGCACGCACATGCTATGGGGCCATCCCTGCCCTCTCAACTGCGACAACCCGCCACGCCGCGCCCGGGAAACCCGTGCTCATGGCGCCTGACTCAAGCTGTGGCGGGTTGTCGCAGCGTTCTATTCGGCAATCCGCAGCCAACGATGGAAACCTGCCACACCGGCACGGCTCAGCGGCGACCAGGCGAAGTCGAAACGCGCCGGTGGCAGCACCTGAATATCGTCATCCAGCACCGCGCCTGGATCCTTCCAGTCGATCAGCGTCAACGGCCGCGCGCTGCAGGCCAGGAGGATGCCTTGCGCCAGGCTGGTGTCATGGGTGACCCAGCGCGCGGCGGCAGCCGACAGCAGGCTTTCCACCTGTGCGGTGGTGACGCGGGGTGCGTAGTCGGAGGCCAGCAGCCAGCGGCATACGCTGATATGGAAGGTCCAGTCCTGCGCCGGCTGGTGGCGGTAAGCCCAGATCATGAAGCTGCGAAACAGGTTCAGCCCTTCCGGTGGGTCGAGCTTGAGCAGGCCGGGGCACAGGTCGTAAAGCAAGTGCCAGTAGGGCAACAGTCCGGAGTCCAGCGCGATAAAGGAACGCGCATTGCTCGGGTAATCGGGAAACAGCGATTCGCCAGAGGCGCGCCGACGCGGCGGCATGGCCTTGAGATGAGATGAACGCATGGGTTCAGCCTCCTGTTCGTATTCAGCCTCGGCAAACGAGGCGACTGGAGCTCGATGAGCTCCGCCAGACGGTTATCCGGCGAACAGGGGCGGTGCGCGTGATTGCGCGGTGGGCAGGCGCGGCGCTGGCGGCGACTGCCAATGCAACAGCGGTGGCGCCACACCTGTGGCGGCCAAGGCGAACAGCGCCCAGTCCAGGCTGCCCAGCGCGGGGCTGTGGATCAGCAGCGAACAGTAGCCGCAGGCGTCGAGCACGAATGCCTGCTGCTGCGGTGCAGCAGGCGCAGGCGTTTGCGCGGGGCCATCGTGGCAGGCCAGTTCGGCCAGCCACGACCAGTCCCGAGGCTCGGCGCGTAGCTGTGAAGCCAGCGGCGCCAGGGCGATCAGAACGAGTGCCAGCAGCCCCAGTTGGGCGCCAAGCAATCGCCTGCGTGCCGTGAAGGTCATCAGTGCTTGTGCGCGCCTTCGCCGTGTTCCATGCCGTGTTCATGCCCGGCTGGAGCTTCCTTCTGTACGGCCACTTGCACCTCCACAGTGCCGGCCTTCTCGAAGTTCAGCGTCATCGGGAAGCGCTCACCGTCCTTGGCCTGCTGCTTAAGGTTGAACAGCATGACGTGGTAGCCCATGGGCTCGAACTTGACCTCGCCACCGGCGGGGATCACCACGTCCTGTACCTGCTGCATCTTCATCACGCCATCTGCATGCACATGCTCGTGCAGCTCGGCCTTGCCGGCCACCGGGCTGCTGACGCTGAGCAGGCGATCGGCCTCACTGCCCTTGTTGTGCACCACGAAATAAGCCGCAGCAGTCGGCGCCACCGGCGGCATCTCGCGCGACCATGGGTGGTCGATATGCAGTTGGCCAACTTCGTATTCATGCGCCTGGGCCAGCAGTGCCGGCAGCAGCAAGGTCAGGCCGAGCAGGGTTTTCTTCAGGGTCATGGGTGTTGCCTCCTTGTGGGAAAACGAAAACATCAGAAATCCAGGGTCAAACCGGCATACAGCGCGCGGCCATCGCCGGGGGCGTGCAGCGAATCCTGGGCGTAGTCCGGGTCGTACCACACATATTCGTAGTAGCGGTTGGTGACGTTTTTCATCTGCACGTCGACGCTGACCGTCTCGCTGACGCGGTATTCGGCGCCGAGGTTGAGCAGGGTGTAGCGACCATACTCGCCCTTGGTGTTGGTGCGTTCCAGGTAGTAATCGCTCTGACCGTTGACCCAGGCGCTCAGCTTGAGCTTGTCGCTGGCCTGGTAATCGGCGCCCAGGGCATAGAGATGATGGGGCACGTGATCCATTTCCTTGCCCTTGCTGGTGGGTAAGCGTGGCCCTGGCGTGAGGATTTCCGAGAACTGCCGCGAGTATGACAACCAGATGCGCGCTGGATCGCTCGGATACAGGTTGAGCTGCACGTCGTAACCACGGCGCAGGGTCTCGCCGACGTTCTCCGTGTCGCCTGACGGAGCATTCAGACGGCGCTGCACTTCATCGGTCGCATGCTGTTCCCAATAGGCTACACGGCCATCGAGCCAGGTTACCGGGTTGAACTTGATGCCGGTTTCCCACCCTTCGTTGATCGAAGGCTTGAGATCATCCTGCAGGCTGGCCAGTCGATAAGCCCCCGAACCGACACCTATCTGGAAAGTACGCCCCCAGTTGGCGTAGAAGCTGGCTTCCTTCCAGGGCGAGTAGACCAGGCTGAATTTCGGTTGTTTGATCGTCCCGAAGTCGTTGACAGTGGCGCGCTCACCGGAAAGCTGATCGTGGTAGTCGCCCTCGATACGGTCAACGCGATAGGCCGGGATCAGCTTGAGGCTTTCCCAGGGCTGAATCACGGTCTGCACATAAACACCGGTGGTGGTCAGGTCGAACACCTGATCACGTGTTTGCGCGGTTCGGACACGCTTGTCCGTCAGGTAGCGCTCGCTGACCACCTCCTGACGCTGGATATCCGCACCACCTTCCAGGGCGAAGTCATACAGGCCCTGCACCTCGGGGCGCCAGGTCAGGCTGCTGATGGCGCCGTACTGATCCTCGTCGTTGAAACGCTCCTGCTGAGGCGCGGTGATCCAGAATTGAGTCCAGCGGCGATCCTTGAAACGGTTGTAGTAAGCCTTGCTCGACCAGGCCAGATCCTCGGTCACGTCCGTATCCAGGTGCAGACTGAGCTGATCCATGCTGCGCTCGCCCTTGTCGGTGGCGTTGCTAGCATAGGACTGGCGCGGATGATCATGCGCATCGTCATGACTCAGGTAACCGGCCTCCAGCGCTTCGCCCTCGTAGTGGCGGGCGATCAGCCCGGCGCGCCAGCCAGCATCGGCGGTGTAGAACCACTTGCCGGCGAAGCTCTGCCGCTCGGCATCGGCATGATCGCGATAGCCGCCGCTCTTCTGGTAGGCGACGAAGTAGTTCTGCGACCAGTTGCCCGACTCGATGCCCTTGACCGCCTGCAACTCCTGGGTGTCGAAGCTGCCGCTGCGCAAGCGCAGCTTGCCGTCGTTGCCACCGATGCGGGTGTTGATGCTGGCGTTACCGGCGATATTGTGCAGGCCGTAGCGCGGGTCGTTGGTGCCGCGCACCACCTCGATGTCCTCGATATCCAGCGGGAACACCATGTCGATGAACGGCATGTTGCCGTCATTGGTGTTGCTCGGGATGCCGTCGATCAACAGCTTCACCGCGTTGACCTCACCCTCGCCGTTGAAGCCACGAAACGACAGCTTGCCGGAGGTGGTGCCCTGGTTGAACTGGGTCAGCATCACCCCAGGCACGCGGTTGAACAGCTCCCAGCTGTATTGCACCGGTTGTGTTTCCAGCACATCGCTGCCGACGTAATCCACCGAACTGAGGATGCTCTGGCTCGACAGCGGGCCTTTTTCCTCACCCGAAATGGTCACGGTACCCAGCGCCAGGCCACTGTCGGCCAGAGCGGGAATGGCCTGAAGGCCGAGGGCCAGCGCGGCCAGGTGAATCGAGTGTTGCAGCGTTTTTTTCGTCACTTGCATGTGTTCAATTCCAGTTGCGACCGCCCGCCTCGGCAGGCGCCGCTAAAATCGGTCACGGCCAGGTATCCGAGTCGCACCCGGCCATATAAGGAGGTCAGGCCGACGGTGCGCTGGCTGCCGACTGGCGGCGCCACAGGCCGAGCAGCCCATCCAGCGCCCAGACCAGCAGCAGCGAGGCGCCGACCAGGGGGAAGATCACGCCGAGCACGACCATCAGGCCGATAGCGGTCTTCCAGCGCGGCAGGTCGTGGCGCAGCGGCGGCACGCCGAAGCGGCCAGCCGGGCGGCGTTTCCACCACAGCACCAGGCCACTGATCGAGCTGAACAGGATCAACAGACAGATCGCCGCCATCAGCAACTGGTTGGGCAGGCCGAACATGCGCCCTTCATGGATCATCACGCCGGTTTCCACGGTTCTGGCGACCGGGCCGTAGTCCTTCCAGCGCACGTCGGCGAGCACCTCGCCGCTGTACTGATCGACATGCAGGGTGGCGTCGTTGCGGGGGTCGCTGGCGAACAGGGCGACGGTGTACACGCCCTGCTCACCCTTGGGCAGGGTGATGCTGTAACCGGGCTGCACGCCACGTGCCTCGGCGGTATCGACCACGTGCTGCAGCAAGTGCCCGGTGCTGCTCGACGGCATCCCATGGTCGCCATGACCAAGGTGCGCGGCATGCGCATCGGAAGCCGGTAGCGGCGCTGTCTCCACAGCCCAGGCCACGGTCTGCCGCGCACTGTTGTTGAGGCTGCCAGTCAATTGCCCGGACTTGGGCACGTCGTTCCACATGGCATCGGGAAACTTGTTCCACACCGCCGCGAACTGGTTGCCCCAGAAGCCGGTCCATGTCATGCCCGTCATCAGCATCACCAGCAGAATGGCGCTACCCCAGAAGCCGGTCACCGCGTGCATATCTCGCCACCACAGGCGCCCCCGCGCACTCAGGCGCGGCCAGAGAATGCCTGCGCCACTGCGCCCGCGTGGCCACCACAGGTACAGACCGGAGATCACCAGGACGATGCCCCAGCCAGCCGCCAGCTCGATCAGGCGGTCGCCGACGGTGCCGATCAGCAGGTCGCCGTGCAATTTGCGCGTCGCCGCCTGCAGGTTCCACAGGGCATCCTGAGTGCCGAGCACAGTGCCGCGGTAGGGGTCGAGGAACAGGTTGAGGTCGCGGCCAGCCTCAGTGAGGACGAACTGCGCACTGCGATCAGCGCCCTCCGGCGGCAGGTACTGCTTGATCGCCGCCTGCGGGTAAAGCTCGCGCACCCGCGCCAGTTGCTGGTCGGCACTCAAACGCTGCTCGGCCACCGGTACCTGGCGCAGATCGGCGTACATCAGCTGGTCGAGCTGCGGCTTGAACAGGTAGATCAGCCCGGTGATCGACAACAGGATCAGGAACGGAATGACGAACAGCCCGGCATAGAAATGCCAGCGCCAGGCCAGGTTGTAGAACGAAGGTTGCGGGCGCACGGCTGCACCTGCGGGGGTGTCGGAACGCGACGACATGAAGCATCTCCCAAGTCGGCTGCGAGTAGGCAGACGACGACTGCGCATGATGGAAACGCCCGGTTGCGGGCGAACGGATCAGGCAGTCAGCGGGGAGGCGCGAGGATTGGCCGGCGGCCAGCGATAGCGAGTAAGACGGGGAATGTGCAGCGTCGGCAAGGGCCGTACGCTGTCGCTGCTGAGAAGCCCCAGCAGACCGAAGAAAGCGGCGAGGATGATGGCGCTGAACAGGCTGCCCAGGGCGCAGCCGGTGCCGGTGGCCGGGTTCGGCGGAACGATGCCGGAACCATCGAGATCGGCGCCAGCGCCGAAGTTACCGTCGAAGGAGCAGTACTGGCTGTCCAGACCGCTGAGCTGCATGCCGGCCATCTGGCCGTGGCTGATCGCGCAGACGAACGCACTGAACAGGATGCTGAAGTACAGCAACCAGGCAGTCAGCGAGCGATGTGTGCGGGCCAGTTTCATGGGGCGCGACTCTAAACAGACGGTGGCGACGCGGCACTGCGGTCGATTGCCGCAGCGCTTCGAGACGGCAGTCTAGCAGAACCCATCGGCCTTGCCTGTATGACGCCACGGCGCCTCAGCCAGCAACACCTCACAGCGGCGCTGCAGGAACTCACGCAGCAGGTGCACCGCCTTGCTCAGTTGCGCACGGTGAGCACAGACCAGATACAGCGGCGTCGGCTCGCCGAGCCAGTCCGGCAGCAGCACCTGCAGGCGCCCGGCGCGCACGTCCTCGGCCACGTCCAGCCAGGATTTATACACCAGCCCCTGGCCTGCCACGGCCCAGCGCCGGGTCACATCGGCATCGTCGCAGACGCGGTTGCCCGCCGCCGTTACCAGCAACTCGCGCTTGCCCTGGCTGAAGCGCCAGCGCTCGTGCACGCGGCCGTGCAGCATGTACAGCAGGCAGTTGTGCCGGGCCACCTCCTCCACCGTTTGCGGCGCACCATGCCTGGCCAGGTAGTCGGGTGCGGCGCAGAGTACCCGGCGGTTGTCCGCCGCCACCGGCAGCGCCACCAGGCTGGAATCCTCCGGGGCGCCGTAGCGCAGGGCGATGTCCACTGGCTCGCGAAACAGATCGGCCACGCGATCGGCCAGCAAAAGGCGCAGGTGCAGTTGCGGGTGCGCGTCCTGGAAGGTATCGAGCCACTGCAGCAGGGTGTTGCGGCCAAAATCCGAGGGGGCCGACAGTTGCAGGACGCCGCGAATGTCCTCCTGGCTGCCAGCCAGTTGCTGGCGCCCCTCTTCCAGGCTCTGCAGCGCGGCACGGGCATGCGCGAGGTACAGCTCGCCTTCCGGGGTCAGGCGCAGGCTGCGCGTCGAGCGCGCCAGCAGGCGCACCTGCAGTTGCTGCTCCAAGCGTTTGAGTGCGGCACTGGCCACGGCGGGCGAGACGTCCAGCATCCGCGCTGCGGCAGAGAGGCTGCCGGATTCGGCGGTGCGAACGAAGAGTTGCAGGTCATCCAGGCGCAGCATGATTTTCAAATTCAAAGTGAAAGAGACTCTATTCCTACCCGCTTTTTCACCCTGGCGAAATAGCCGAGCATGGTCGCACCTTACTTCCCCGGAGCTTTTGCCATGAAAGCCATTGCCTATTACCAGTCCCTGCCAGTCGACAATCCCGATGCCTTGCAGGATGTCCAGTTGCCCGCCCCCACGCCAGGCCCGCGCGACCTGCTGGTGGAGGTATGCGCCATCTCGGTGAATCCGGTCGATACCAAGATCCGCCTGGGGGTCACTCCCGAGCCAGGCACGGCCAAGGTGCTGGGCTGGGACGCCGCCGGCGTGGTCAAGGCGGTCGGCAGCGAAGTCAGCCTGTTCAAGGCGGGTGATCGCGTGTTCTATGCCGGCGCCCTCGATCGCCCGGGCGCCAACAGCGAGCTGCATCTGGTCGATGAACGTATCGTCGGCAGCATGCCGCAGAGCCTGTCGTTCGCCGAAGCGGCCGCCCTGCCGCTGACCGCGATCACCGCCTGGGAGCTGCTGTTCGAGCGTCTGCAGGTGCGCGAAGGCAGCGCCAGCAGCGGCCAGAGCCTGCTGATCGTCGGCGCGGCCGGCGGCGTCGGCTCGATTCTCACGCAACTGGCACGACGCCTCACCGGCCTGACCGTGATCGGCACCGCCTCGCGCCCGCAAACCCAGGCCTGGGTACGTGAACTGGGCGCGCACCATGTGATCGACCACAGCAAACCGCTGAGCGAGGAACTGGCGCGCATCGGCGTCGGCCAGGTAACCCATGTGGCCAGCCTGACCCAGACCGATCAGCACTTCGAGCAGTTGATCGAGGCCCTGCAGCCACAGGGACGCCTGGCCCTGATCGACGACCCGCTGCAGCCGCTGGACGTGATGAAGCTCAAGCGCAAGAGCCTGTCGCTGCACTGGGAGCTGATGTTCACCCGCTCGCTGTACCAGACCGCGGACATGATCGAGCAGAATCGCCTGCTACAACGCGTGTCCAGCCTGATCGACAGCGGCGTGCTGAAGACCACCCTGGACGAACATTACGGACGGATCGATGCGGCCAACCTGCGCCGTGCCCATGCGCTGCTGGAGAGTGGCAAGGCCAGGGGCAAGATCGTGCTGGAAGGCTTCTGAGAACCTATTCACGATCTGCTGCGCGTCGGCCATGCTGCGTTGAAACCAGCCTCAAAATGCTCATTTACAGCTCGTAAACTGTGCTTTTTCGCCTGATTTCGCCTTGCCTGGCTCTAGCTCGCGAGCTCGTGAACAGGTTCTGAGCCGCCAAACGCGGCGGACAGCGCCTACGCCGGTTCAAGCGAATGATCCGACCAGCGGTCGAGGCCGCAGCGCGCCTGGCGCTGCGGCGCATGGCGCGGTGCCTCTGGCGGCCACAAGTCGGCAAGGTTGATCCACGTCAGGAAAGGGTCATCAACGCGATCTACCATACAAGCTCTCCCAGCAGGCGCAGGAGCGCCTAGGAGGTTGCCAGCATGAACATCGTCATCGAACAGCGTAACCAGGGCAGTGAAAGCCGTTGGCAGGTCAAGCTCGATCAGCACTGCGTGAGCTTTCGCAGCGAAGCCGAAGCGCGGGCGTTCGTCGCCACTCTGGAAGCACGCCTGCGCGCACCGCACCCCCTGCCCTGGCGTGCACCGCAGCGCCAGGCAAGCTGATCAACCCAGGCGCAGCGCCGGGCTGGTACGCAGCATGTCCAGCAGGGCCTCGACCAGCGCCGGTGCCTGAGTCGTCAGATCATAGTTGGGCACCAGCAGCCAATTGGCCTCGAGGCCTTCAATGTAGGCATGCAGGCAGATGGCGGCACGCTGGCAATCCAGGTCGGCGGGCAACTGGCCCTTGCTCACGGCATTGCCGAGCGCCTTGGCGATGCGCTGGTCGCACTCGATGCTCAGCGCCTGCATGCGTTCGCGCAGGCCCAGCAGCTCGCCGGTGTACTCGCATTTGTAGCGAAGAATGTCATGCGTGCGGCGGGTCTGCGGCTCGTTCGCCAGACGTGTGAGGGCCATGATCAGCAGATCACGCATGCACCCCAGGGGGTCTGGCTCGTCCTCGTCTTCGCTGGCTCGCGCCAACTCTTCGAGCGGCAGATGCAGACGTTCGAGCATTGCCTGAAACAGGTCTATCTTGTTCTCGAAGTGCCAGTAGATGGCGCCCCGGCTGACGCCGGCGGCCTTGGCTACCTCGGCCAGCGACGCACGGGAGACACCCTGAGCCTGAAACACCTGCTCGGCCGCGTCGAGAATCTGCACTCGCGTCGCTTGCGCCTCCTCTTTGGTTCGTCTGGCCATTTCGCACCATACTCCGTATTGCCTGAAACCCTTTGGGCAGTGCGTTCTCTAAGGCGGATCACGTCGCCGAACGCACAGGCCCACGATGAAGCGGCATCCGCGCCGCGACTTTCCAGCATGCCGGGCATGCCTGGAAGCACCCGTCCAGCGGGAGCGGGCCAGAGTATGAAGGCAGTTTTAGGCATTTACAAACATTCACGTACGTAAGTATATTTCGCCATCGCTTTCCCCTGCCTTCGCCCCCTTCGCCCTCCGGGCATAGATTCAATTACAACGAGGTTCCTTCAGATGCACACGAGGCCAGCCTTCGCCATCTTGGTTTCCGCCGTCGCTCTGGCTCTGGTCAGCCTGACCGGCTGCAAGGAAGACAGCGCTCCGCCACCGCAACAAACACCTCAGGTCGGCGTGGTCACGCTCAAGGCACAACCTTTCGCGCTAACCACCGAAGTACCCGGCCGTACGGCAGCCTTCCGCATTGCCGAAGTACGGCCACAGGTCGATGGCATCATCCAGAAGCGCCTGTTCACCGAAGGCAGCGAGGTCAAGGCCGGCCAGCAGCTCTATCAGATCGACCCGGCGACTTACGAAGCCAGCTACCAGAGCGCTCAGGCAACGCAGATTTCCGCCAGCGCCCTGGCTGATCGTTACAAGCTGCTGGTGGCCGACAAGGCCGTGAGCCAGCAGGCCTATGACGAGGCACGCGCCTCCGCCCTGCAGGCCCAGGCGGCACTGGAACGTGCACGCATCGACCTGCGCTACACCAAGGTGATGGCACCGATCAGCGGTCGCATCGGCCGCTCGGCCGTGACCGAAGGCGCTCTGGTCACCAGCGGTCAGGCGGCAGCCATGGCCACCATCCAGCAGCTCGACCCGATCTATGTCGATGTCACTCAATCGAGCAAGGATCTGCTGCGTCTGCGTAGCGATCTGGCCGAAGGGCGCCTGCAGAAGGTCGGCGACAACGCCGCCAAGGTGCAGTTGGTGCTGGAAGACGGCAGCCACTACACCCACGAGGGCACCCTGGAGTTTTCCGAAGTGGCCGTGGACGAAGGTACCGGTTCGGTGACCCTGCGCGCCGTCTTCCCCAACCCGGATCACCTGCTGCTGCCAGGCATGTTCGTGCATGCCGAACTGCAAGCCGGTATCAAGCAGCAGGCCATCCTCGCCCCTCAGCAGGGCGTGACCCGCAATCAGCGCGGTGAGCCGACCGCCATGGTGGTCAATGCCGAGAACAAGGTCGAACCTCGCGTGCTCAAGGCCAGCCGCACCGTCGGCAGCGCCTGGCTGGTCGAGGACGGTCTCAACGAAGGCGACCGCCTGATTACCGAAGGCCTGCAGTTCGTCCAACCTGGCGTCGAGGTCAAGGCCGTCCCGGCCAGTAACGTCAAGGGCGACGAGCCGGCAGCAGAGGCCAAGCCAGGCAACGGCCAGGGCTAACGGAGAATTACTGAATGTCCAGATTCTTTATCGACCGGCCCATCTTCGCCTGGGTGATCGCCCTGGTGATCATGCTGGCTGGCGGCCTGTCCATCCTCAAGCTGCCGATTAACCAGTACCCGAGTATCGCCCCGCCCGCCGTCAGCATTCAGGTCAGCTACCCGGGCGCCTCGGCGCAAACGGTGCAGGACACCGTGGTGCAGGTGATCGAGCAGCAGCTCAACGGTATCGACGGCCTGCGCTACGTCAGCTCGTCGAGCAACTCCGACGGAAGCATGGAGATCATCGTTACCTTCGAACAGGGGGTGAACCCGGATATCGCCCAGGTTCAGGTGCAGAACAAGCTGCAGTTGGCCACCCCACTGTTGCCGCAGGAAGTGCAGCAACAGGGCATCCGTGTGACCAAGGCGGTGAAGAACTTCCTCATGGTGATCGGGGTGGTGTCCACCGACGGCAGCATGACCCGCGAGGATCTGTCCGACTACATCGTCTCCAACCTGCAGGATCCGATTTCGCGCGCCAAGGGCGTGGGCGACTTTCAGGTGTTCGGCGCGCAGTACGCCATGCGTATCTGGCTCGACCCGGCCAAGCTCAACAGCTTCCAGCTGACCCCAGTGGACGTGAAAAGCGCCATCCAGGCGCAGAACGTGCAGATTTCCTCCGGCCAGTTCGGTGGTCTGCCAGCAGCGCCGGGCAATCAGCTCAACGCCACCATCATCGGCAAGACTCGCCTGCAGACCCCGGAAGAGTTCCGCAAGATCCTGCTCAAGGTGCAGCCCGATGGCTCCCAGGTGCGCCTGGGTGACGTGGCCAAGGTTGAACTGGGTGGCGAGAACTACTCGATCAACGCCCAGTTCAATGGTCTGCCGGCCTCCGGTCTGGCGATCAAGCTGGCCACCGGCGCCAACGCCCTGGACACCGCCAAGGCCGTGCGCGCGACCATCGATGACCTCAAGCCGTTCTTCCCGGCCGGTATGGAAGTGGTCTTCCCCTATGACACCACGCCGGTGATTTCGGCCTCCATCGAAGGGGTGGTACACACCCTGTTCGAAGCCATCGTGCTGGTGTTCCTGGTGATGTTCCTGTTCCTGCAGAACCTGCGGGCGACCATCATCCCCACCCTGGCGGTGCCGGTGGTGCTGCTCGGTACCTTCGGCGTACTGGCGGCGTTCGGCTTCTCCATCAACACCCTGACCATGTTCGCCATGGTGTTGGCCATCGGCCTGCTGGTGGACGATGCCATCGTGGTGGTGGAGAACGTCGAGCGTGTGATGCGCGAGGATGGCCTGTCGCCCAAGGAGGCGACGCGCAAATCCATGGGCCAGATCCAGGGTGCGCTGGTCGGTATCGCCCTGGTGCTGTCGGCGGTGTTCCTGCCGATGGCCTTCTTCGGTGGCTCCACCGGGGTGATCTACCGGCAGTTCTCCATCACCATCGTCTCGGCCATGGCCTTGTCGGTGCTGGTGGCACTGATATTCACTCCGGCGCTGTGCGCCACCCTGCTCAAACCCATCGATGGTGATCACCACGATGCCAAGGGCGGCTTCTTCGGCTGGTTCAACCGCAACTTCGACCGCACCAGCAACGCCTACCAGCGCGGCGTCAGTGGCATGCTCAAGCGCAAGGCGCCGTACCTGCTGCTGTACCTGGTGATCGTCGGCATCATGCTGTGGATGTTCACCCGCATCCCCACCTCCTTCCTGCCCGAGGAAGACCAGGGCGTACTCTTCGCCCAGGTGCAGACGCCGGCTGGCTCCAGTGCCGAACGCACCCAGGTGGTGGTCGACGAGATGCGTGAGTACCTGCTCAAAGACGAGGCGAGCACAGTCAAATCGGTGTTCACCGTGACCGGCTTCAACTTCGCCGGCCGTGGTCAGAGTTCGGGTATGGCGTTCATCATGCTCAAACCCTGGGGGGAGCGTCCGGGCGAGCAGAACGGCGTCGCGGCGCTGGCTCAGCGCGCGCAGATGCACTTCTTCAGCTTCCGTGATGCCATGGTCTTCGCCTTCGCCCCGCCGGCGGTGATGGAGCTGGGCAACGCCACCGGCTTCAACCTGTTCCTGCAGGATCAGGCCGGTGTCGGTCACGAGGTGATGAACCAGGCGCGCGACAAGTTCCTTCAACTGGCCAACCAGCATCCGGTACTCAGCCAGGTGCGCGCCAACGGCCTGCGTGACGAACCGCAGTACCAGTTGCTGATCGATGACGAACGCGCCCGTGCCCTCGGCCTGTCGCTGTCAGACATCAACAGCACCCTGTCGGTCGGCTGGGGCGCCAGCTACGTCAACGACTTCATCGACCGTGGCCGCGTGAAGAAGGTGTACCTGCAAGGTACCGCCGACTCGCGCATGAACCCGGAAGACCTGAAGAAGTGGTACGTGCGCAACGACAAGGGCCAGATGGTGCCGTTCAGCGCTTTCGCCAGCGGCGAGTGGGTCTACGGCCCGCCCAAACTGGCCCGTTACAACGGTGTCTCGGCGGTGGAGATTCTCGGCGCTGCGGCACCGGGCTACAGCACCGGCGACGCCATGGCTGCGGTCGAGGAAATCGCCAAGCAACTGCCGGAAGGTGTCGGTTATGCCTGGACCGGGCTGTCCTACGAGGAGCGTCTGGCCGGCTCGCAGAAAACCGCGCTGTTCGCCATCTCCATCCTGGTGGTGTTCCTCTGCCTGGCCGCGTTGTACGAAAGCTGGTCGATCCCCTTCGCGGTGATCTTCACCGTGCCTCTGGGGATCATCGGTGCCTTGATGTTCACCGAGTTGCGCAGTCTGTCCAACGACGTGTTCTTCCAGGTCGGTCTGCTTACCACCATCGGCCTGTCGGCACGTAACGCGATCCTCATCGTCGAGTTCGCCAAAGCCCAGTACGAGCACGGGATGACCCTGACCGAGGCCGCCATCGAAGCCTGCCGCATGCGCTTGCGGCCGATCGTGATGACCTCGCTGGCGTTCATCCTCGGCTGCTTGCCGCTGGCCATCGCCAGTGGTGCCGGCGCCGGCAGCAAGCACGCCATCGGTACCGGTGTGATCGGCGGCATGCTCAGCGCCCTGATCCTGGCGATCTTCTGGATCCCGCTGTTCTACGTAGTCATCTGTTCGCTGTTCGAGAGAAAGAAAACCGACTCGGCCGGCGAAAACGACAAGGAGGCGCTGCAATGAGGCAGTCCCTGTTATCCCTGGCCGTCGCCACTGCCCTGCTCAGTGGCTGCAGCCTGATCCCTGACTACCAGCGCCCGGACGCCCCGGTGGCGGCCGACTGGCCGCAAGGTGCGGCTTACGGCGACGCCGCCCGCGAAGGCAGCACGCCAGCCGCCGATCTGCAGTGGCAGGCGTTCTTCCGTGATCCCGCACTGCGCCAACTGGTGCAGACAGCCCTGGAGAACAACCGCGACCTGCGCGTCGCGGCGCTGAATGTCGAGGCCTACCAGGCGCTGTACCGCGTCCAGCGTGCCGATCTGCTGCCTTCGGTCTCGGTCGATGGCGCCAGCACGCGCCAACGCCTGCCGGGCGACCTCAGCCAGACCGGCCAGGCTCGCACCAGCGGCCAGCACAGCGTCACCCTGGGCATCAATGCCTGGGAGCTGGACTTCTTCGGCCGCATCCGCAGCCTCGGCGAGCAGGCCCTGCAGCAGTACCTGGCTACCGAACAGGCTGCGCGCAGCACGCAGATCAGCCTGGTGGCCAGCGTCGCCAGCGCCTACCTGCAATGGCAGGCAGATCAGTCCCTGCTCAAGCTGACCCAGGACACCCTGGAAACCTACGAAGCCAGCTACCAGCTGACCCAGCGCAGCTTCGACGTCGGTGTCTCCGATGCCCTGTCACTGAGCCAGGCGCGCACCGCCGTGGACAGCGCCCGCGTAACCCTGGCGCAGTACCAACGCCGCGTTGCTCAGGATCGCAACGCCCTGATCCAGCTACTGGGCACGGGGCTGCCGGAAAACCTGCCACAAGGCCTGGCACTGCGCGACAACGTGCTGGAGAGCGTGCCGGCCGGGTTGCCGTCGGATCTGCTGCGGCGTCGTCCTGACCTGCTGCAGGCCGAGTACCAGCTCAAGGCTGCCAACGCCAATATCGGCGCGGCACGCGCGGCGTTCTTCCCCAGCGTCAGCCTGACCGCCAATGCCGGCACAGCCAGCCGTCAGTTGTCCGGCCTGTTCGACGCCGGCTCCGGTACCTGGCTGTTCCAGCCACAGATCAACCTGCCGATCTTCAACGCCGGTCGTCTACGCGCCAACCTCGACTACGCCGAACTGCAAAAGGACATTCAGGTCGCCCAGTACGAGAAAGCCATCCAGACCGCCTTCCAGGAAGTCGCGGATCGCCTGGCGGCACGCACCACCTACCGGGATCAGCTCGACGCCCAGCGCGCCCTGCTGGACACCACCGAGACCTACTACGAACTGGCCGAGCGCCGTTACCGCACCGGCGTGGACAGCTACCTGACTCTGCTCGATGCCCAGCGCCAGCTGTTCAGCGTGCGCCAGCAACTGATCAGCGACCGCCTGGCGCAACTGACCAGCGAGGTCGAGCTGTACAAGGCACTCGGCGGCGGCTGGAGCGCCAGCGAGGCCACCCCCAACGAAAATTGATCGCGCGTAACCCGCATCAAGGAAGAATCTTATCTAACGCGCCGCCCCCGCAGTTTTTGCGGGGGCGTTTTTTTGTCCGCTCACAAACCCTCGGGGGATGCGCCTCCGGCGCCGGCACATAAGACCTGGGTACCGCTCCCTGTGCCTACACCACGAAGCGGCGGCTCCACCAGGCACAGCCTGTGGCAATGGCGCCGCAGCAGGCGATCACCAGCGCCATGGGCAGTGCCGTTCCATCGTGCAGGTAGGCCACCAACGCCGACGCGGCGGCAGCCACGGTGAATTGCAGGCTGCCCAGAAAGCCTGAAGCGCTACCCGCATGCGGGCCCTGCCCCGCCATCGCACAGGCGGTCGCGTTGGGCAGTACGCAGCCCAGGCTGGCCACGCAGATGAACATCGGAATCAGCAATGGCCAGAGGCTCGCCAGTTGCAGGGCAGCCAATACCAGCAGGCACACCCCACTGATCAGGTAGACCAGCACCATGCGCCGCAACCACAGGGCTGGGCCGCCTCTGCGCACCAGACGCGCATTGACCTGCGCCATCAGCACGAAACCGGCGGCATTGCTGCCGAACAACCAACCGTAATGTTCGGCCGGCACGCCATAGAGTTCGATGAAGACGAAGGGCGAGCCGGCGATATAGGCGAACATGCCCGCCATGGCCACCCCACCAGCCAGGCTGTAGCCCATGAAGGACGCATTGCCCAACAGCGCTCGATACTGGCCGAAGGCTCCGCTCAGGGGCGCCGGCTGCATATGCTGTGGGCGCGTCTCCGGCAACCACAGCCAGACTGCGAGCAGGCACAACCCGGCAAACAGCGCCAGGCTGTGGAAGATCCAGGGCCAGCCCAGCGTATCCAGCAGAAGACCGCCGCCCAGAGGTGCCAGGATCGGCGCCAGCCCCATCACCAGAACCAGTTGCGAGAACACCTTGGCCGAGGCCAACGGATCGCACAGATCACGCACCACGGCGCGGTTGATCACCATACCGGCACAGCCGCCCAGCGCCTGCACGAAGCGCGCGGCAATCAGCCAGTCCAGACTCGGCGCCAGGGCGCAGGCAAACGAAGCAGCAGTAAACAAGGCGACGCCTATCAGTAACGGAACACGCCGTCCATAGCGGTCGGCGATCGGCCCATAGAACAGCTGCCCCAGGGAGATACCGATGAAATAGGCGGCCAGCGACAGCTGCACGTGCTCCACATCGGTAGCGAACTCACGCGCCAGCGTAGGGAAGCTGGGAAGGTAGAAATCGATGGCGAGCGGGCCGAACGCACTGAGCGCACCCAGTATGAGCAAAAAGCGTAAAGGCATGACGATTCCGAGGTTTTGTTAGCCGGCTAATCATCTCATTGCGCGGTACGGCCATAAAGCCCAACACCACACTGCTCGCCTGTTACGCCTGGCGAATAGCGCACGATTCAGCCAACACCTGACTGCCTTTCGCCGAAGCAAACTCGGTAAAATGCCGACATCGCAAACCAGACCCCATCGGCCGCCATGCGCAGAACCAAAGAAGATGCGGAGAAAACCCGCATCGCCATCCTCGATGCCGCCGAGCATCTGTTCCTCGAGCGTGGCGTCGCCCACACCAGCCTCGACCAGATCGCCCGTCAGGCGGGCGTGACCCGTGGCGCGGTGTATTGGCACTTCCAGAACAAGGCGCACCTGTTCCACGAGATGCTCAACCAGGTACGCCTGCCGCTCGAGCCGTTGGCCGAGCAACTGGCAGCGGTCGACGACATGGCCTCGCTGCAACTGCTGCGTGACCTGTGCGTGGAAGCCATGGCCAATCTGGTGCTCGATGAAAAGCGCAGGCGCATTCTCACCGTATTGCTGCGCCGCTGCGAATTTACCGAGGAGCTGCGTGAAGCCGAAGAACGCCACGAAGCCTTCGTCAATCAGTTCATCGCCCTGTGCGAACAGCAGTTCGCCTTGCCGGCGGTGCAGGCACAACTGCGCGCCGGCATCACCCCACGCCTGGCCTCACGCGCCCTGCACGCGATGCTGGTGGGGCTGTTCAGCGACTGGCTACGCGACCCCAAGCTGTTCGACGCGCAACACGACACGCCGGCCATTTTCGACAGCTGCCTGCGCGGCCTGCTGCAGCAATGGCCCTGAGGCCAGCCGCTCAGGCCGGCTCGACAACGTAACCCTCCTCGCGAATCGCCGCCTGCACCTGCTCGCGGTCGAGCCCGTCGCTGACCTGTACCAGCCCACTGGCCAGATCCACCTCCACCTCGGCGCTCGCATCCAGCGCCTTGATCGCCTGGGTGATGGCCCGTACACAGTGCCCGCATGACATACCGCTGACCTTGAACGCTTGCATGGCTGACTCCTTGATCCGTTGCTCGATGGGTGTAGTCTCGACCTTGCCACGGTGGCAAGGTCAAGTCCTTGCCACCGATCATCCCACTGCGTTCGAGGATGCCGCCATGCGCCTGCCACACCTGCTGCTCGTAGCCGCACTGACCGCCACCGCTCAGGCCCAGCCCCTGGCCCCGTTGGTGGACAGCGCACAGGGCGAGGGCTATGCGGTGCTGATCATTTCCCGCGAGCGCCTGGAGGTCGCCACCACCTGCGAGGTCGCCCTGTACCTGCACGACCAGATGGCCGCCCGGCTGTTCCAGGGGCAGTCGGTGTCGTTCAACCTGCCGCCGGGGGAAGTCTCGCTGCGCCTGGGCCTGACCGGTACCGGCTCGTGCCAGGATGGCATCGCCCAGCTGAGCAACCAGTCACTGCAACTGCAGGCCGGTGAGATACGCCGCTACCGCATCGCCATGGAGCCTGATGGTCTGCGACTGCGTGATGCGCCGCCGATGAACTGAAGGCTTGACCTTGCCACGGGGTCAAGGTTGATCCTGTGCCGCATCGAGCGACAGGAGTCCGACCATGACCACTTTCGACCTACCGATCCAGGGCATGACCTGCGCCAGTTGCGCAGGCCGTGTCGAACGCGCGCTACGCAAGGTGCCGGACGTGACCGACGCCAGCGTCAACCTGGCCAGCGAACGTGCGCGCATCGAGGCCCCGGCCAACAGCCTGGAACAACTGATCGGCGCCATCGAGAACGCCGGCTACAGCGTGCCCAGCCAGCCTCTGGAACTGGCAATCGAAGGCATGACCTGCGCCAGTTGCGTCGGGCGCATCGAACGCGCGCTGGGCAAGGTACCTGGCATCAGCCAGGTCGCCGTCAACCTCGCCGACGAAAAAGCCCGCCTGCAGGTGGTCGCCGGTTTCGATCCGCAGCAGGTGCTCAAGGCCATCGCGGATGCCGGCTACAAGGCCAACGTGCAGAACGATTCGACCCAGCACGACGACGCCCAGCAGCGGCTGAAGCGCGAGCGGCTGACCCTGCTCGCCGCCCTCGCCCTGAGCGTACCGCTGGTGCTGCCCATGCTGGTCGAGCCCTTCGGCCTGCACTGGATGTTGCCGGCCTGGGTACAGTTCGCGCTGGCCACGCCGGTGCAGTTCATCTTCGGTGCACGTTTCTATCGCGCTGCCTGGCTGGCACTCAAGGCACGCGCCGGCAACATGGATCAACTGGTGGCCGTCGGCACCAGCGCCGGTTACGGCTTGAGCCTCTATCAGTGGGCGATGACGCCTGCCGGGCAGATGCCGCACCTGTATTTCGAAGCCTCGGCGGTGATCGTCAGCCTGATCCTGCTCGGCAAGTACCTGGAAAGCCGTGCCAAGCGCCAGACCGCCGGCGCCATCCGCGCCCTGCAGGCACTGCGCCCGGATCACGCCACGCGCCTGCTGGACGGCCGCGAGGAGCAGGTCGCCATCGACGCCCTGGCCCTGGGCGACCGCATCGTGGTCAAGCCTGGCGAGCGCTTCCCGGTCGACGGTGAGGTGCTCGAAGGCCGCAGCCATGCCGATGAAGCGCTGATCAGCGGCGAGAGCCTGCCGGTGGCCAAGCAACCGGGCGACAAGGTCACGGCGGGCGCGATCAACGGCGAAGGCCGCCTGCTGGTCAGCACCACTGCGCTCGGCGCGGAAACCGTGCTGGCACGGATCATTCGCCTGGTGGAAGACGCTCAGGCAGCCAAGGCGCCGATCCAGAAGCTGGTGGACAAGGTCAGCCAGGTGTTCGTGCCCACAGTGCTGCTGCTGGCCCTGGCTACCCTGCTGGTCTGGTTGCTGCTCGGCGCGCCGCTGGAAAGTGCCCTGCTCAACGCCGTCGCCGTGCTGGTGATCGCCTGCCCCTGCGCCCTCGGCCTGGCCACGCCCACGGCGATCATGGCCGGTACCGGCGTGGCCGCGCGCCACGGCATCCTGATCAAGGACGCGGAGGCGCTGGAGGTGGCGCATGGCGTAACACACATCGCCTTCGACAAAACCGGTACGCTCACCGAGGGTAAACCACGCATCGTCAATATCGGCCTGGGCGAGGTCGGCGAAGAAGAATTGCTGCGTCTGGCCGGCGGCCTGCAACAGGGCAGCGAGCATCCGCTGGCCAAGGCCGTCCTGCAGCGCTGCAGCGAGCAGCACATCACCCTGCCGACGCTAAACGAGAGCCATGCACTAGCCGGGCGCGGCATCGCCGGCGAGGTCGACGGTCGCACCCTACAACTGGGCAGCGACCGCCTGCTGCAAGAAAACCAACTGCAGGCCGGCGTCCTGGCAGAATCGGCACGCACCTGGGAGGCGCAGGGGCGCACCCTGTCCTGGCTGATCGAAACCGGCAACGCCCCGCGCCTGCTCGGCCTGCTGGCCTTCGGTGATCAGCTCAAGGACGGTGCCAGCGAAGCCATCGCCGAACTGCGCGCGCAGGGCATCACCAGCCACCTGATCAGCGGCGACAACGCCGGCAGCGTGGCGGCGGTGGCCAGTGCGCTGGGCATCGACGAGCCACACGCGCAGGTGCTGCCCGCGGACAAGGCGCGACTGGTCGGTGAACTGCGGGCAAATGGCTGTGTGGCCATGGTCGGCGACGGCATCAACGATGCGCCGGCCCTGGCCGCCGCCGATGTCGGCATCGCCATGGGCGGCGGCACCGATGCCGCCATGCACGCTGCCGGCATCACCCTGATGCGCGGCGATCCGCGCCTGGTGCCCGCCGCGCTGGACATCAGCCGGCGCACCTACGCGAAGATCCGCCAGAATCTGTTCTGGGCCTTCGTCTACAACCTGATCGGCATTCCGCTGGCCGCCGCCGGCCTGCTCAACCCGATGTTCGCAGGCGCCGCCATGGCCCTGTCCAGCGTCAGCGTGGTGAGCAATGCCCTGCTGCTCAATCGCTGGAGACCACGCGCATGAATATCGGCCAGGCCGCCCGGCATACGGGGCTCAGCGCCAAAATGATTCGTTACTACGAGTCCATCGACCTGCTGCCACGGGCTGGGCGCACGGAAAGCGGTTACCGCCAGTACAGCGAGCAGGATCTGCATCGCCTGGCGTTCATCAAACGCGCGCGGGATCTGGGCTTCTCGTTGGAGGAAGTGGGCCGGCTGCTGGCGCTGTGGCAGGACAAGCAGCGCGCCAGCGCCGATGTGAAGGCACTGGCCGAACAACATATCGCCGACCTGGAACGCAAGATCGCCGAGATGAGCGCGCTACGCGACACCCTGGCGGAGCTGGCGGCCAGTTGCCAGGGCAACGACCGACCGGACTGCCCGATCCTGCAGGGGCTGGCGCACGGCACCTGCTGCGCCGGCAGCCACTGAACGCCTGACTCAGCGCATCCAGGGCGGCGTCGGCTCGGCGTCCCTGGGTTCGTCCTCGGCATTGCGCAGAGCCTGCTTCTTCGCCTCTTCGGCCAGCGCCGCCTTGATTTCACGCATCACCGCGTCGATGTCGGCCGCATCCTCAGGCTCGGCAAACTCACCGGTCAACTGGCTGTCAGGCTGCAGTTTGCCGGCCTCGAACAGCGCCCACATTTCCTTGGCGTACTTGGTGTACTTCAGCTCCGGGGCGAACTGGCCGAAGTACTCGGCCATGTTGCGCACGTCGCGCTCGAGCATGCTGAAGGCGTGGTTATTGGCCGCCGCATCCACCGCCTGCGGCAGGTCGATGATCACCGGGCCATCGGGGCCGAGCAGCACGTTGAATTCCGACAGGTCGCCATGCACCAGGCCGGCGCAAAGCATCTTGACGATTTCCTGGATCATGAAGGCATGGAATTCACGCGCATCGTCCGGGTGCAGCTCGACATCGTTGAGGCGCGGTGCCACATCGCCTTCACCGTCGCCGACCAGTTCCATCAGCAACACGCCATCGAGAAAGTCATAGGGCTTGGGCACCCGCACGCCGGCACTGGCGAGGCGGAATAGGGCCGCCACTTCGGCGTTCTGCCAGGCTTGCTCCTGCTCCTTGCGCCCGTACTTGCTGCCCTTGGCCATGGCCCGCGCCTGGCGGCTACCGCGCACCTTGCGGCCCTCCTGATACTCGGAGGCCTGGCGAAAGCTGCGCTTGTTGGCCTCCTTGTACACCTTGGCACAGCGTAGCTCGTCGCCGCAGCGCACCACATAAACGGCCGCCTCCTTGCCACTCATCAGCGGTCGCAGCACCTCGTCCACCAGGCCGTCTTCGACCAGGGGTTCAATACGTTTGGGCGTCTTCATCGGTGTAAATGACGGATCCTGTCTAGCCGGGGATTGTCTTGAGGGCCCCATCCTCTCACAGCACGTCTTCGCTGCCGACAGTTGATCGGCCAAAACGCACGAAAGCGCTCGCTCAGCACAAACATCCGGCCCGAGGACACTTCACCTGTCGAGGCAAAAGCCCAGCGCACGAACAAGAAATCGTCTCATTTACAAAATTTACACCTGCCTGCAGGCCAGGCACGACGGGCGCTGGACGCCTGCCGTAAAGTATTGCGAATGATTCGCGATTGAACCTTACATGCAAATCACTATCATCCCGCCCCTCGCAATGATCTTCCCGTAAATCATCGTCAGGAGTCGTCGATGTTTGCCCTTCGCCCTCGTTCCGCCCTTGCCAGCGCCATCGCGCTGGCCGCCAGCTTCGGTGTCCATGCCGATGAGCCCACCACACTGGGCGAAGTCGTCATCAGCGCCTCGGGTTTCGAACAGAAAATCACCGAGGCGCCGGCCAGCATCAGTGTGATCAACCGCGAGGAACTGCAGCAGAAGCGTTACAGCAACCTGGGGCAGGCATTGGAGGATGTGGAAGGCATCGATGTGCGCCAGGGCACCGGCAAGACCGGCGGCCTGAATATCAGCATCCGCGGCATGCCCAGCGACTACACCCTGATCCTGATCGACGGTCGTCGCCAGAACACCGCGGGTAACGTCACCCCCAACGGTTTCAACGAGACCGCCACCAGCTTCATGCCTCCCATGTCCGCCATCGAACGGATCGAGGTGATCCGTGGCCCGATGTCGACCCTCTATGGCTCCGATGCCATGGGCGGCGTGGTCAATATCATCACCCGCAAGGTGGCCAAGGAATGGGGCGCCAGCCTTAGCCTGGATCACACCTTCCAGGAGAACCGCGATTACGGCGAAGCCAGCAACACCAGCCTCTACGCCAGCGGCCCGCTGATCGAAGGCTTGCTCGGCCTGGCAGTACGCGGCAGCCTGTATGACCGGGGAGAATCGGATCTGCAGTTCGACAACGACAGCACCGTCAGCAAGCGCGGCGCATCGCCGGTCGAAGGACGCAACAGCACGTTCGGCAGCCGACTGACCCTGACACCGAACGAAGACCATGATTTCGCGCTGGACTTCGAGCGTGGCCGTCAGGTCTATAACAACGATGACTGCCAGCTCGGCAACCTCGATGGCAAGAACGGCGGCAGTGCCACCGATGGCTGCACCACCAACGCCCCGCTGCGGGCCAACGGCTACAGAGACGAACTGCGCTTCGAGCGCGATCAATTCGCCCTCAGCCACACCGGTCGCTTCAGCCTGGGCACCCTGGAAAGCAGCATCACCCACAACACCACGGAAACCTTCGGCCGAACCATTCCAGGCACCCCCATCGGCAATGCCTATACCGGTTTCCCCTCGATCGTGATTGGCGATGATCGCAAGCTGAAGTCCACCGACCTGGTCGTCGACAGCAAATTCATCGCGCCGCTGGGTGAGTCGCATATCGCGACCGTCGGCGCCCAGTGGTGGGACGCCAAGGTCAGCGACGGCATCGCTGACGAAGATTTCCAGCAAACCTCCTGGGCGCTTTTCGCCGAAGACGAGTGGCGCCTGCGTGACGACCTGGCACTGACCCTGGGCACTCGCTATGAGCATCATGACGCCTTCGGTGGCCATGTAAGCCCGCGTGCCTATCTGGTCTGGAACACCAGCGACACCTGGACACTCAAGGGCGGTGTAAGCCGTGGCTATAAAACCCCGACGCTCAACCAACTGCACGATGGCATCAATGGCGTGACCGGCCAGGGCTCGACCATCACTATCGGCAGCCCTGACCTCGATCCGGAGATCACCACCAACACCGAAATCGGTGCGTACTACGACAACCTCTCCAACTTCAACGCCAACGTCACCCTGTTCCATAACAAGTTCAAGGACAAGATCGACGACGGCACGCCACTGGCCAACTGCTTCTATACCGCCAACCCGAACCAGCCAGGCTGCGTCAGCTATGGCCCGGGCTTCACTCAGGAAAGCTTCGCTCAGAGCGTCAATATTGGCGAAGCCGTCACCCAGGGTGTGGAAGTCGCGGGACGCTGGGAATTCGCGCCGGCCTGGGCATTGGCTCTCAACTACACCTACACCGATAGCGAGCAGAAGAGCGGTATCAACAAGGGCGCACCGCTGACCAATACCCCGGAACACATGGCTCACGCACGCCTGAGCTGGGCTGCCAATGATCGCCTCACCCTGTGGTTCAAGGGCGAGTATCGCGGTGAGCGTGCCCGCTTCACCGACCGCTACGAAAACCTGACGGCCGCCAACAAGGCGCTGTTCGACGCAGCCGGTGATCTGAAAGCCTATGAAGTGTTCCACCTTGGCGGTTCGTTCAAGGCCTCGAAGAACGTGACGCTCAACGCCACGATCTACAACCTGTTCGACAAGGACTTCACCAGCGGCAGCTACTACACCACCAATACAGGCACCACTGGCTGGGCCTCCGACTACACCCAGATCGGGCAATCCACCACCGGCACCCTGGAAGAAGGCCGCCGCCTCTGGCTGTCGACGGTGATCGAGTTCTGATCCACAGGCAAAAGAAAAGCCGCCACCCCGAAAGGGCTGGCGGCTTTTTTACGCCCGCGCGAAGCGGACGTTCTGGGCGAGCTTACAGGTAGTAGGACTTCAGCGGCGGGAAGCCATTGAATTCCACGGCGCTGTAGCTGGTGGTGTAGGCACCGGTGGACAGCCAGTACAGGCGGTCACCGCTGGCCAGGTTCAGCGGCAGACCATACTTGTAGTGCTCGTACATGATGTCGGCGCTGTCACAGGTCGGGCCGGCGATGACGACTTCTTCCATCTCGCCCTTTTTCTCGGTCCAGATGGGGAACTTGATCGACTCATCCATGGTTTCGATCAGGCCGCTGAACTTGCCCACGTCGGCATACACCCAACGCTCCACGGCGGTACGCGATTTACGCGCCACCAGCACCACTTCCGACACCAGCACGCCGGCGTTGGCGATCAGCGAGCGGCCCGGCTCGAGGATGATTTCCGGGAGGTCGTCACCGAAGTCTTCCTTGAGGAAGCGGGTGATTTCCTCGGCGTAGGTTTCCAGGTCGTTGGTGCGCTGGATGTAGTTGGCCGGGAAGCCGCCGCCCATGTTGATCATCTGCAGGGTGATGCCGTCTTCTTCTTTCAGACGCTCGAAGATCACCTTGACCTTGGCAATGGCGGCGTCCCAGACGTCGATGTCGCGCTGCTGCGAGCCAACATGGAAGGAGATGCCGTACGGCACCAGGCCCAGCTGCTTGGCCAGGATCAGCAGATCCAGGGCCATGTCCGGCTGGCAGCCGAACTTGCGGCTCAGCGGCCAGTCGGCGCTGGTGGAGCCTTCGGTGAGGATACGCACATAGACCTTGGCGCCCGGAGCGGCCTTGGCGATGTTGCGCAGGTCGGCTTCGGAATCGGTGGCGAACAGGCGCACGCCCTTTTCATAGAAGTAGCGAACGTCGCGCGCCTTCTTGATGGTGTTGCCGTAGCTGATGCGCTCGGGGCCGACACCAGCGCCCATGACCTTGTCCAGCTCGTAGATCGAGGCGATGTCGAAGTTCGAGCCCTTGTCGCGCAACAGCTCGATGATCTCGATGGCGGGGTTGGCCTTGACCGCGTAATAGGTCTTGGCGAACGGGAAGCAGTTGCCCAGTTGATCGTAGGCGTCGGCAATGATCTGCCGGTCGATCACCACGAAGGGCGTTTCGTGCTGATCGGCGAATGCCTTCATGCGCTGGAAAGTGGCGGGTGCGTAGTAGTCTTCGACCTTGATCGACATGCTGGGGACTCCAATGGCAAAACCAGGAACACATGGATTCGGGCAGCGAAACGCCTGACAGGTTCCGCTACGTGTAGGGGGTGGCCGCGCACGGAGCACTGGCCTGAACGTCTGACAGTTTCCCCACTTTGGTTCGCCTACTTCCCAAGGCATGTCGCCGAGCATCACTGATCGCGGTGGGCCACCAGCGATCTCTCGTCGTCAGTACTTGAGCCGGATGGATCGTTTCCAGCATGGACGTTCGGGCGCGGACTTTAAGACCATGCGCCCGTCAGATCAACCGGAAATTACCCCTAATTTCACCTCGACCGGTGAACGTTCCGGATATCGCACAAAACGGCCTGAAATGCTGAACGGGCGCGGCTTTCAGCCAGTCTGCAACAGGCAGATTACAGCGCCATTTCAGTCATTTTTTCAGTACACGTCGCGGCGGTAGCGCCCGGCTTCGATCAGCCCCTGCACCTCGTCCTCACCGAGCAGTTCACGCAGGGCGGCATCGACCCCGCCCGCCATGCCCTGCAGACTGCCGCAGACATAAATAGCAGCACCGTCGCTCAGCCAGTCACGCAGACGCAGGTGCTGCTCGCGTAGCAGATCCTGCACGTAGCGTTTCTCGGCCTGATCGCGGGAGAAGGCCAGATCCAGATGCTGCAGCTCGCCAGCGGCCAGCGCCGCTTGCAGCTCGTCGCCGCAGAAGAAGTCCTGCGCGCGGTTGCGCTCGCCGAACAGCAGCCAGTTGCGCGAATGCCCGGCCAGGGTGCGCGCATGCAGCAACGAACGCAGGCCGGCCAGGCCGGTGCCATTGCCGATCAGGATCAGTGGGCGATCATCCTCCGGCAGGTGGAAGCCGCTGTTGCGGCGTACCCGCGCCAGCACCTGCCCCTCCTCGGGCAGATGCTGCGTCAGCCAGCCGGAGCCCAGGCCCAGGCTGCCATCGGCCTGCACGGCCTGGCGCACGATCAGCGTCAGTACGCCATCGGCAGCGACCGAGGCAATCGAGTATTCGCGCGAACCCAGTGGCGCCAGCGCATCGACCAGCGCCTGCGCGTGCAGGCCGACCAGATGGGCGAAGCTGTCCGGCAACTGGCGTTCGCTCAGCGCATCGGCAAGGCTGCAGGCGCGCCCGTCCACCGTCACCGCCTCATCGCCACCTAGCCCGTAATGCTGCAGCCAGGCCTGAACGCGGGCGAGCGCATGGCGTGGCTGGATTTCCAGGATGTCGCCCGCCAGCCAGGTGCATGCAGCCGGTGGCAGCAGATCGAGCCGATAGACCGGCGCGCCCTGGCTACCCGGGTTGAGCAGCGTGCGCTGCTGCAGCGTCCAGCTCTGCCAGGGCGCGGCCTCGAAGCGAATCGGCGCGGCGCCGGTTAGGTCGCTCAGATGCTGCTGCCAGCGCTGCAAGGCGGCCTGGTCGTCACCATCGACCTCAATCGGGGCGAACAGCGAGCGCGCGCCCTGACGGCCCAACCAGTCGTTGATCCGTCGCGCGAAACCGCAGAAGTGCTGGTACTGTCGATCGCCCAGGGCCAGCACGGCATAACTGAGCTGATCGAGTGCGACGGCACCGCCAAGCACCTTGCGCTCGAAGCCCTGCGCGGCATCCGGCGCTTCGCCATCACCGAAGGTGCTGACCACGAACAACGCCTTCTGCGTGCGGCTCAGGCTGTCAGCGTCGAGGCGCGACAGCGGCTCGACCCGCACCGGAATACCAGCGGCCTGCAATTGCCCGGCACTCTGCCAGGCCAGTTGCTCGGCAAAGCCACTCTGGCTGGCAAAGCCCACCAGCCAGCCCTCGCCCTCGGCTGTCTGCCCCAACGCACCACGGGCAGCCTGCACCGCGCGCTTCTTGCGCCGGCGATCCAGATACAGCAGCCAACCGGTGATGAAGAACAACGGCATGGCGGCACTGGCCAGCATCATCAGGATGCGCCCCGGCAAGCCGAAATATTCACCGACATGCAACGAGTAGATGCTGGCGAGCAACTGCGCCTTGAACGACTTGTCGGCATAACGCTGATCGCTGAGCAGCGCGCCGCTCTTCGGATCGATGCGCATCTCATTGAACGCCCGCACGTGCTCGGCGTCGTCCAGCAGGTAGAACACCGTCGCCGGCTGCCCGGCTACCGGCGGCAGGCGCAGGTTCCAGGAAACCAGCCGTGGCCCGGCAGTGCGTTCGAGGGTTTGCCAGAGGGCCACGTAATCCACCTCGGGCAGCGGACCGGCCGGTGCTGCGCGGCCGCCACGGCCACCCCGACCTTCGCCACGCTGTTCGGCGGGGGCATCGGAGAGCAGGTGGGTCAGGCCGTCGCGGTACCAGCCGTAAGACCAATACAGCGCCGTCAGCGCGGCGCATAAATAGAACAGCAGCGCCCAGGTGCCAGCGACCGCATGCAGATCCCAGTTGAAGCTGCGGCCTTTCTTCTTCCAATCCAGGGTCAGCCAGGTACGCCAGTTCAACGCCTGGCGCGGCCAGCGCAGGTACAGGCCGGAGAGGCAGAAGAAGATCAGCGCCAGGGTACTGGCAGCGGTGATCTGCTTGCCCACCTCACCCATGGCCAGGAACCGGTGCAACTGCAGCATCAGCATGAAGAAGCCCTGCCCCATCGGGTTGCCAAGCACCTCGCCGGTATACGGGTCGAAGACGATTCGCGGGCCACGCCGCTCGCCCGGCTTGGGTGCCAGGAACGCCATACCCGGCCCTTCATGACGGCTGTCGAGCCACAGGCCGGAAACGCGATCACCTGTGCTCGATTCGATCTTCGCCACCAGCTCCACCGGGGCTAGCGGCCCCTGCTCGACCGGCTGAATCTGCCAACGCTCGGCATTCAGCGCCCGCAGGATCTCCCCTTCGAAGCTGTAGAGAGCACCGGTCAAGCCGACGATGGCCAACACCAGGCCAGCAGTGATGCCGAGCAACCAGTGCAATTGGAATAGGACTTTCTTGAACACGTCGATCACTCTTGCATCACGATTAAGAACGCCGCCCTAGGCAGACGAGAGCGGATTCTATTTGAGAGTTATTTTCAAGGAATAGCCTTTACATCTTTTTTACCCGCTTGCGGACGCACGAAATCCCCGGCACAGGCGAGCTGCACCGGGGAGTCGGTAATGGGTCAGAAGCTGTAATCAGCCGTCAGGATCGCAGCCCGCGCATCGCCGGGAGTCGCCCAGCCGTTGTTGCGAATGCGCGTCAGGTACTGCTTGTCGAACAGGTTGTTGACGTTCAGACGCAGGTTCAGGTTGCGGTTGACCTTGTAGCCGAGCATCGCCCGGTGCACGGTGTATCCGGCAGCAGTCGGCGCGTTGTCGGCACTGGCCAGGTACTGCTTGCTCTGGGTGGTCAGGCCATAACCGACCTGCAGGTTGTAAGGCAGGTCATAGGTAGTCCAGATGCTCGCCGCATGCTTGGGCGTGAAGGTCAGCGGTTTGCCCTTCTGCGCATCGACGCCAGTGTTCTGCAGGGTGTAATCGCTGACGCTCTGCAGCACTTCGGTGTGCAGGTAGGTGTAGTTGGCGAAGACCTTCCAGCGGTCGGTGATCGCCCCCATCGCCCCTAGCGCCACACCATCGACACGAGCCTGGCCATCGAGCGTCTGCTCGCCGGACAGGTTGCTCGGGTCGTTGCTGGCCACCTTGTAGTTGGTGCGGTCGTTGCGGAACACCGCTGCGGTCAGCGACAGGCGCTCATCGAGCAGATCCCACTTGGTGCCGATTTCATAGCTGACGGACTTCTCCGGCTCGGCATCGCAGTTGTTGCTGCTCGGGTTGCTGCCGCGCCCGGCACTGAAGCAACTGCCATTGACGGTGGCCTGCGAGGCGGTCTTGCTGTTGCCATAGGCCACGTAGATGCTGCCGTTCTCGGCCGGCTTGTAGACCACACCGAGGCGATAGGAGAGCAAGTCATCGCTGTTGTGATAACGCGCCCCGCGCGTGACGGCGCCGCTGACGGCATTGATCGCATCGGTCGCCGAGCTGCCTTCGTTGCGCTCGTAACGCAGGCCGCCGTTGAGCTCCCACTGCTCGTTGAACTTGAGAGTGTCGAAGGCATACACGGCGCGGTTGTTCAGCTCGCCGTCGATTTTCGCCGTCTTGATGAAGTTCACCGGGCCATCCCAGTGCGAATCCGGATCGCTGATGCTCACCGGCGGCGGTGTCACCAGCGCACCGGCTGCGTTGTAACGCCAGTTACCGGTGCTCGCCTCGTACTCCTCGCGGGTCAGCGCGACGCCGGTGACCAGAGTGTGGTCGATGAACCCGGTGGCGAAGCGGCTGGTCAGGTCGGTCTGGTTGGTAAAGATGCGGTTGTCGGTGTCGCGCGCATTGCCCAGCGAACCACCGCTGGGCTGGAAGAAGCCCGGAGTCAGACCACCGGTGCAGGCAGAGCCGTCTGGACGCGTACCGCTGGCCAGGCAAGCCGTGGAAGCCCCTTCCGGCCCGGACACCCAGGTTTCCTGACGCACGCGCGCCACCCGACTGAAGTTGCGCAGTGACAGCGCATCATTGAACTCATGCTCCAGCTTCAGGCTGAAGGCATCGGTGGTGATTTCCTGCTTGTTGACGTTGTGATAGCCGTAATAGTTATCCCAATCCGCGCCCGGCAGCAGCTTGCCGTCGTAGATCGGCACACCGAACTGCGGCAGGTTGTCGTCTTCCTGATGCTCGAAGGCGAGGGTCACGCGGGTCGGCGTGCCGAGGCCGAAGGCGATCGACGGGGCGATACCCCAGCGCTCGTAATCCTCGTAATCGCGCCCCGGCGCGTCGTTGCCGTGGGCCATCAGGTTGAGGCGCGCCGCCGTGGTGTCGTTGAGCTTCTGGTTGGTGTCCAGGGTGATGCGCTTGTAGTTGTCGGTGCCGACCGCCGTGCTGATCTTGGTGAAATCACGCATCTGCGGCGCCTTGGTCACCAGGTTGATGGTGCCGCCCACCGAGCCACCACCGGAGTAAACCGAACTGGCGCCGTTGACGACTTCCACCTGCTCCAGGTTGAACGGGTCGGTGCGACTGTACTGCGCGCTGTCGCGCACGCCGTCGACCTGGATGTCGTTGCTGGCCGAGAAACCCCGCAGGTTGATGCTGTCGCCATAACCACCGCCGCCCTCCCCGGCGCCGAAGGTGATGCCCGGTACGGTGCTGAGGATGTCGCGCATGGTCAGCAGGTTCTGATCTTCGATGACCTGCTTCGGCACCACGGTGATGGTCTGCGGGGTGTCACGCAGCAGCTCGGTGTACTTCGGCGAAGACGGCGCCTGCGGCTGATAACCGTCGGTTTCGGCAGAACCGCTCACCGACAGGCTTTCGAGCTCGAGTGGCGAGGTCTTCTGGGTATCCGACTCGGCAGCGACCACTGCGCCACCGTGAGAAACGATGGCAAGACCAATGGCGGATACCAGCAGCGATTTTTGCGACAGCGCGGCAGACAGTGTTGGCTCGTTGTTATGCATGAAAGTGTGCTCAGTGGAAATGCGTGCGAATCTTATTTGCTACAAATTGTATTTTTCAATACAAATGCGAATAATTAGCAAATATTTTCTCAACTGCGCATGGCAACCCTGACTCGCTGGTTATCCGCGAGGCAGAGACGCCCTGATTCCGCTGCGCAACCAACCGGACGCCCACATGCTGCTGCACATCCCCCAGCTCTTCACGCGCGAAGAAGTCCTCAACATCCGTCAGGCCCTGGAAGACACCGAGTGGATGGACGGCAAGGCCACCGCCGGCTACCAGTCGGCCAAGGCCAAGCACAACCTGCAGTTGGCCGACGACAACCCGCTGGCGGTGGAATTGCGCGAAGCCATCGTCCAGCGCCTGCAGCGCAATGCCCTGTTCATGTCGGCGGCGCTGCCGCGCAAGATCTTCCCGCCGCTGTTCAACTGCTACCGCACCGGCGATGCCTTCGGCTACCACATCGACAACGCCGTACGGGCGGTGCGCGACAGCGGCGAACGCATCCGCACCGACCTGTCCTCCACCCTGTTCTTCAGCGACCCGGAGGATTACGACGGTGGCGAACTGGTGATCCAGGACACCTACGGCACCCGCGAAATCAAGCTGCCGGCGGGTGATCTGGTGCTCTACCCGGCCACCAGCCTGCACCGCGTGCAGCCGATCACCCGTGGCAGGCGCCTGGCTTCGTTCTTCTGGACGCAGAGCCTGGTGCGCGAAGACAGCCAGCGCGCCCTGCTGTTCGAGATGGACGTGGCGATCCAGACCCTGACCCGCGACGTACCCGACCACCCGTCGCTGATCCAGCTCACCGGCACCTACCACAACCTGCTGCGCCGCTGGGTGGACGTGTGAGCACGGACAATCCGCGCGCCACCGCCAGCCTGCTGCTCGCCGCCGCTGGCCGCGGCGAGGCGGAAGCGCAAACGATGCTCGGGCAGATTCTGCTCGAAGGTCACGGTATCGCCCGCGATGCCAAACTGGCCTTCACCTGGTTCGGCATCGCCGCACGCCAGGGCCATGCGATGGCGCTGAACATGCTCGGCCGCTGCCTGGAACATGGCTGGGGCTGCCACCTGGATCTGCTGGCCGCCGCCCATCACTATCAACGCGCGGCGGCGCTCGGCCTGGACTGGGGCATGTACAACCTGGCCAACCTGCTGGGCACCGGGCGCGGCGTGGCGCAGGATCACGCGGGTGCCTTTGCCCTGTACCAGCGCGCGGCGCAATTGGGGCATGCCAAGTCGATGAACCTGCTGGGGCGCTACCTCGATGAAGGCGTGCAGGCCGCGCCAGATCGCCAAGCGGCGCTGCATTGGTTCGAGCGCTCGGCGCAGGCCGGCGACTTTCGCGGCCAGTTCAGTTATGCCCTGCGTCTGCTGGAGCTGGGCGAACCGGACACGGCCCGCCTGTGGCTGGAGCGGGCGCTGGCGGGCGGTAACCTGAACTTCCTGCGCGCCACACGTGCCCGCGTTCTGGCGCTGCCGGGCTGCGCCGACCTGGGGCTGGCCTACCATCAGCGCGCCGCCGAGCTGGGTGACGACGACGATCAGGCAGCCCTGGCCGCCCTGCCAGCATAAAGCGCATGCCAGGCGGCCAACGCCTCGCTGCGTTTTGCCGGTATAATCGCGGCTTTTTTCCGACAGCTCGACCGATCGTCGACAGGACCTCTCCGCCATGACCACCCAGGCCGCCGAAGTCGCCAAGCGCCGTACCTTCGCCATCATCTCCCACCCGGACGCCGGTAAGACCACCATCACCGAGAAGCTGCTGCTGATGGGCAAGGCCATCGAAGTGGCCGGCACCGTGAAGTCGCGTAAATCCGACCGTCACGCTACCTCCGACTGGATGGAGATGGAGAAGCAGCGCGGCATCTCCATCACCACCTCGGTGATGCAGTTCCCTTACCGCGAGCACATCGTCAACCTGCTCGACACGCCCGGCCACGAAGACTTCTCCGAAGACACCTACCGCACCCTGACCGCCGTGGACAGCGCGCTGATGGTGCTCGACGGCGGTAAGGGCGTCGAGCCGCGTACCATCGCCCTGATGGACGTGTGCCGCCTGCGCGACACGCCCATCGTCAGCTTCATCAACAAACTCGACCGCGACATCCGCGACCCCATCGAACTGCTCGACGAGATCGAAGCCGTCCTGAGGATCAAGGCCGCGCCCATCACCTGGCCGATCGGATGCTACAAGGACTTCAAGGGCGTCTACCACCTGAGCGGCGACTACATCATCGTCTACACCCCGGGCCATGGCCACGAGCGCACCGAAGCCAAGATCATCCAGAAGCTGGACTCCGACGAGGCGCGCAATCATCTGGGCGACATGTACGAGCGCTTCGTCGAGGAGCTGGAGCTGGTGCAGGGCGCCTGCCACGAGTTCGAGCCCGACGCCTTCCTCAAGGGCGAGATGACCCCGGTGTTCTTCGGCACCGCGCTGGGCAACTTCGGCGTCGACCACGTGCTCGACGCCGTGGTCGACTGGGCGCCGCGCCCGCTGCCGCGCGCCGCCAACGAGCGCACTGTGGAGCCGACCGAGGAGAAGTTCTCCGGCTTCGTGTTCAAGATCCAGGCGAACATGGATCCGAAACACCGCGACCGCATCGCCTTCATGCGCATCTGCTCGGGCAAGTACACCCAGGGCATGAAGATGCGCCACGCGCGCCTGGGCAAGGACGTGCGCGTCGGCGACGCGCTGACCTTCTTCTCCAGCGAGCGTGAGCACCTGGAAGAAGCCTATGCCGGCGATATCATCGGCCTGCACAACCACGGCACGATTCAGATCGGCGACACCTTCACCGAAGGCGAGAACCTGGGCTTCACCGGTATCCCGCACTTCGCCCCGGAACTGTTCCGCCGCGTGCGCCTGAAAGATCCGCTGAAATCCAAGCAGCTGCGCCAGGGCCTGCAGGAACTGGCCGAAGAAGGCGCCACCCAGGTGTTCTTCCCCGAGCGCAACAACGACATCATCCTCGGCGCGGTCGGTGTGCTGCAGTTCGACGTGGTCGCCAGCCGCCTGAAGGAGGAATACAAGGTGGAGTGCGCTTACGAGGCGATCAACGTCTGGTCGGCGCGCTGGATCGAATGCAGCGACGAGAAGAAGCTCAAGGAGTTCAAGGACAAGGCCTACGAGAACCTCGCCGTCGACGGCGGTGGCCACCTCACCTACCTGGCGCCGACCCGCGTCAACCTCAGCCTGATGGAAGAGCGTTGGCCGGAAGTGAAATTCCGCGCCACCCGCGAACACCACTGATGGAAAAACGGCCCGCCAAGCGGGCCGTTCTTTTTAGTACCGAAAGCGCCCGACGATGCCGCGCAAGCGCTGCGAGTTCTCACCGGCATGGCGCCCGCGCTGCAAGGTGTTCTCAGCCAGCGCCACGCTACGCCCGGCCTCCACGCCCAGATTCGCCACCCGCTGATTGATCTCGTCACTGACCTGCGACTGCTCGCGCGCCGCCTCGGCGATCTGCAGGCTGCTGCGCGATACGGTTTCCACCAGGCCACCGATGCTCCCCAGCGCTTTGCCGGCGGCCTCGGCCTGGGCAACCCCGTTGTCCGCGTGTTTCTGGCTGGCCTGCATGGCGTCCACGGCCTGGCGAGAAGTGCCCTGCAAACGCTGAATCATGCTGTCGATTTCCGCAGTGGAAGCCTGGGTACGGCTGGCCAGGGTACGCACCTCGTCGGCGACCACGGCAAAGCCACGCCCCTGCTCGCCAGCACGTGCGGCTTCGATGGCGGCATTGAGCGCCAGCAGATTGGTCTGCTCGGCGATGGTACGGATCACCTCCAGCACGCCGCCGATTTCCTGAGAGTGGGTTTCCAGCTGGCTGATCACCTGCGCTGCGCTGCCCACTTCACTGGCCAACTGGCGGATGTCGCTGATGGTGCCGTCGATCACCTTGAGCGCTGAACGCACTTCGCGGTCGGCTTCGGCGGTCTGCTCCGAGCTGCCACGGGCATGCTCGGCGACACCCTGCACGGTCACCGTCATCTGGTGCACGGCGGTGACCACCTGATCGATCTCTTCACGCAAGACGCCGGCACTGCGCTCGGAGGCCTGGGCATCGCTGACCAATTGCCCGGAAGAATGCTCCAGGGTGCCGGCCACCTCGCCAACACTGGCAATCTGCTCGCGCAGGTTGCGGCTGAACTGGTTGAAGGCATCGACCACCGCGCCGATCTCGTCCTCGGCCTCGCGATTGATCATCCGGGTCAGATCGCCGGAGCCGGACGCCAGATCCTGCAACGAGTGGTGAAGCCGACGGATCGGCGGCAACACGCGGCGGTTGATCAGCAACAACGCGCCGAACACCAGGATGAAAATGACCGTCAGCGCGGCCAGGGTCACCCAGTGCAGCTCGTCGAGTCGCAGCTCGTTATCGCTGCGTACGCGGGTGAACTCCTCACCCAGCGGCTGCTGTAATTCGTTGAAGCGGGCGATCACGGTGGCGGACTGGGCATCGAATGCCTCCATCACCTCATCACCGGCCTGTTTGCCCTGCTGGCTATAGGCCTGGAACATGCGCTGGCCGGTCTGGTCGAGCCGATCCACCGGTTCGTTGAGTGCCGCCAGCTGGCTGCCGTAGGCCGGCAGCAAGCCACGCAGCTTGTCCACCAGCATCTTGGCCTCGCGATAATGTTGCGCCGCCTCGGCGGCAGGTTCGTTTTCCTGGGTCAGGCTGGCATCGGTGTAGAACTGCTGCACCTGCGCCAGGTGATAGCGCAGCTCCTGGGTGCCCTCGCGCGCCTCGCTCAATTGCGCGGCCCGTCCTTCGCCGGCTTGCAAGGCGCGGATTTCGTGAGTGACCCAGCTCGCCAGGCCGATGGCCGTCAGCAGAATGAAAAGCGCACTACCCCACATCAAACGCGTAATACTGACGTTCACCTTGACTCTCCGGAGATTAGAACCACGCAGGATATCGGCCGGCATTGCACCGGCCTGAGCGTGCGTGCTCAGTATTACTCAGCCCCGTGTCGAGAAGTCAAATCCGCTACTAAAGAAGTAGGCCCGCCGCAGGGTCGGCGGGCCAGCATTCGATGCACGCAAGACTCACCTGGGCGCATCGTCCTCCAGTGTCCAGGCCACCAGCGAGTCGCCCATGCGTGTGCCGAACGAGCCATGCCCGCCAGCCATCACCACCACGTACTGCTTGCCGGTCTTGCTCGATACGTAGCTGATCGGCGTAGCCTGGCCGCCGGCCGGCAGGCGGTCTTTCCACAGTTCCTCGCCCGTGCGCAGGTCGTAGGCACGCAGGTAGTAGTCCAGCGTGCCACTGAGAAAGCCCAGCCCGCTGGCGGTGACCAACGGGCCGCCGAGATTCGGCACACCAACGGTCAGGGGGATGCCCAACGGTGCACTGTCACGGCTGGTGCCGTTCTTGTGCTGCCAGACCTTCTTCATGCTGCGCAGATCCACAGCTGTCACATAACCCCATGGCGGCGCCTGGCACGGCAGGCCGAGGAGCGACAGAAATGGCTTCAGGCTGACCAGGTAAGGCGCGCCGCGATTGGGCTGCAGACCGGTTTCGCTACCGCCGCTGAGGGTGTCCTGCACGTCTTCACGCTTGACCAGGCGCGACACGAATGCCAGGTAGTTGGGCGCGCCGAAGAGAATCTGCCGCTGCGGATCGACCGCCACCGACGGCCAGTTGAACACCCCGACGTTACCCGGATAGATCAGCGAGCCCTGCTCCGACGGCGGGGTGAAATCGCCCTCGTAGCGCAGGCGGTGGAACTGGATGCGACAGGCCAGTTGATCCAGTGGCGAGCCGCCCCACATGTCGCGCTCGCGCAGCGGCTCCTGTGGGGCATAGCTGAGCGTTGATGCCGGCTGGGTCGGCGCGGTGAAGTCGCCCTCCACCGTGCCCTGCGGCACCGGATGTTCGGTAACTGGCACCACGGGTTTACCGGTACGCCGGTCGAGGACGTAGAGATCACCGCGCTTGGTCGGCTGGATCAGCGCTGGCACCGGCCCATCGGCACCGTCGATCTCCACCAGCGTCGGCTGCGACGGCAGATCACGATCCCAGAGGTCATGATTGACCGTGCGAAACTCCCAGCGCACCTTGCCGGTGGCCAGATCGAGCGCCACCAAGGCTGCGGTGAAGCGTTCGGCCTCGGGGCTGCGCTGCACCGCCCATTGATCAGGCGTCTGATTGCCCATGGGGATGTACACCAGGCCGAGCGCCTCATCCGCCGTGGCGATAGTCCAGGAGTTGGGCGTGCTGCGCACGTAGGTTTCACCGGCCGGCAGCGGCTCGGTGGCGTCAGGACGGCCAGGGTCGAAATTCCACACCAGCTTGCCGCTGTTGACGTCGTAGGCGCGGATCACCCCACCGGGCGAATCCACCGAGCCGTTATCGGTGACCGCACCACCGATGATCACCAGATGCTCGGTGACCACCGGCGGCGAAGTGGGCAGGTACACACCCAGCGCACCGTCGCCCAGCCCCACCTTGAGGTCGACCTTGCCGCCTTCACCGAAATCCGCGCAGGGTTTGCCGTCGCGTAGATCCAGGGCATACAGGGTGGCGTCGGCGGTCGGCAGGAACAGGCGCCGGGTACAGCGCGGCTCGCCGTCGGCAGGCGCCGCTGCGCCATCGTCCGAGGACGGCTGGGCGTAGGCCGTGGCATCGTGATAGGCCAGGCCTCGGCAGGTCATGTGCTGGTAATACTCGGCGTCGCGATTGATCTTCGGATCGAAGCGCCAGCGCTCCTCGCCGGTGTCGGCATCCACGGCGATGGCGATGCTGTGCGGCGTGCAGATGAACAGATCGTCACCGATCTTCAACGGCGTGACCTGATTGGTCAGCTCGCCAGGGTCGCCCTCGCCCGGCAGGTCGCCGGTATGAAATTCCCAGGCCTTTTTCAGGCGCCCCACGTTCTCGGCATTGATCTGTTGCCCTGCGGCGTAACGCTCGCCACGCCGTGCGCCGCCATAGGCGGGCCACTCATCGGCCGGCTGCGGCGCGGTGGCGGCCATGCGCTCGGCATCGAAACTGCCGGGCAGACGGTGGTAATCCTGGGTCAGCGAATAAGCGGCCATGGCGGCGCCGAGCACCAGCCCCAGCGCCAGCAGACCGCTGGCGCCATCGCGCCACTGGCCATTCGCGCCGATATGCCGATTGACGAAAGGCAGCAGCAGCCACAGGCCGAACACGCACCACAGGTCGATGCGCGGCGCCAGTTGCCACCAGTCGAAGCGCACCTCGTACACGGCCCAGGCCAGGCTGGCCAGCAGCAACACGGCATACAGCCACAGCGCCGAACGCTGGCGCCGCAGCATGAGGGCTGCCACCAGGCCCAGGCCGAGCCCCATCAGCAGGTAGTACCACGAGCCGCCGAGCCAGAGCAGATAGCCTCCGCCCCCGATCAGCAGCACACCCAGCACAGCCGCCAGCCATGCGCTCAGCACCACGCGCAGCGGTTGCGCAGTCACTCCCTCACTCATCGCTCGTTCTCCTGACCATCGTCCCGGCGAGCCCGGCACCCTGATCAGTGGATAAGAACTGAGCGCGAGAGTTCAGCCCGATTGGGCGAAGAGCGTTATGCGGTCTCCACGGCCATTGGCTGGGCCTCGGGCTGCTTGATCAAGGCGTAGACCACGCCGGTGACCATACTGCCGGCGACGATGGCCAGCAGATACAACAGCGCATGGTTGATGGCGTTGGGGATCAGCAGCACGAACAGGCCGCCATGCGGCGCCATCAGCTTGCAGCCGAAGTACATCGACAGCGCACCGGTCAGGGCACCGCCAGCGATGCTGGCCGGGATCACCCGCAGCGGATCCTTGGCGGCAAAGGGAATCGCCCCCTCGGAGATGAAGCACAGCCCCAGCACGCCAGCGGCCTTGCCCGCCTGGCGCTCGCTGTCGGCGAATTTGCGCCGCGCCAGCACGGTGGCGATGGCCATGCCGATCGGCGGCACCATGCCGGCGGCCATGGTCGCGGCCATCGGCGCGTAGCTGCTCGACGCCAGCAGGCCGACGGAGAAGGCATAGGCGGCCTTGTTGATCGGGCCGCCGAGATCCACGCACATCATGCCGCCGAGCAGCACACCCAGCAGGATGGCGTTGGAGCTGCTCATGCCGTCGAGGAAGGTGGTCAGCGACTGCAGCACACCGGCCACCGGGGTGCCGACTACGTAGATCATCACCAGACCGGTGAACAGGCTGGCCAGCAGCGGGATGATCAGGATTGGTTTGAGCGCCTCGACGCTGGCTGGCAGGCGCACCCAGTGCGCCAGTGTCTTGGCCGAGTAACCGGCGAGAAAGCCGGCAACGATGCCACCGATGAAGCCGGCACCCAGCGAACTGGCCAGCAACCCGCCTATCATCCCAGGCGCCAGGCCGGGACGGTCGGCAATCGAGTAGGCGATATAGCCGGCCAGCACCGGCACCATCAGCTTGAATGCGGAGTCGCCGCCGATCTTCATCAGGGCGGCGGCGAGGGTGCCCTCCACCTCGTACGCCTTGATGCCGAAGACGAACGACAGGGCGATCAACAGCCCGCCGGCCACCACCATCGGCAGCATGTAGGACACACCGGTGAGCAGGTGCTTGTAAGGCCCGCTCTTTTCACCACTCTTGGCCGGCGCGCTACCTTCCACAGGCGCCGCCTCAGCCAATGGGCGCGCCTCGCTCAGGGCGCGCTCCAGGGTTTGCTGCGGCTGTTTGAGCGCCACGCCGGTGCCACAACGGTAAACCTTCTTGCCAGCGAAGCGGCTGGTGTCCACTTCGATGTCGGTGGCCAGCAGCACCGCATCGGCAGCCGCGATGGCGGCCTCGTCGAGCAAATTGCGCGCGCCCACCGAGCCACGGGTTTCCACCTGCAGGTCGATGCCCATGCGCGCAGCGGCCTGCTGCAGCGCCTCGGCCGCCATGAAGGTGTGCGCCACGCCGGTCGGGCAGGCGGTGATGGCGACCAGGCGACGCGTGCCATTTGCCACCGGCTCGGCAGACGCCTGATACGGCTCGGCGCGTTCGGCCGCCTCACGCAGAAAGCGCTGCGGGTCGGCCAGCGCCTCGGCGGGGGTGGATTGCACCAGGCGCTTGCCGGCAAAGCGAGCCAGCGGCAGGTCGCCGGTCTTGACCACCAGCACCCAGTCGGCGGCAGCGATATCGGCCTCGCTCAGCGGCGAACCGATGGCGCGGGCGTCATGCACCTCGACCTTGGCTTTCCAGCCCAGGCGCTCGGCGGCGGCCTGCAGCAGGCGCGAACAGAGCACGCTGGTGACCTGGCCATTGGGACAGGCGGTGACGATCAATAGATTCATGGTCGGGGCCTCTTATTCTTGCAAGGGCTGTAGCTGGACACCGGCCTGTAGCCGCGCCAGTTGGTCGATGTCGTGGATGCCGAAGCCGATCTGGGTGACCGCCTGCGCGGCTACCGCCGTGGCCAGGCGCAGGGTGCGCTCGGCCGGCCAGCCTTCGAGCAGGCCATGCAGGCTGGCGGCCAGCAGCGAATCGCCGGCGCCCACCGTGCTGGCCACCTCGACCCGTGGCGGCAGCGCGCGCAGGGCGATGTTCGGGCCGTGCCAGTCGACGCCCTCGGCACCACGCGACAGCAGGATGTGCTCGATGCCCTGCCCGCGCAGACGCGTCACCGCCGCCTGCAGGTCGGCACCGCAGGCCTCGGCCAGCTCTTCTTCATTGGGTTTGATCAGCCAGGGCGTAGTGCCCAACGCCGCGCTCAGCGCCGCGCCGCTGCTGTCCACGGCCAGCGGTACACCGGCGGCTTTGATCCGCTTGAGCAGGCTGGCGAACCATTCGGGCGATACGCCACGCGGCAGGCTGCCGGCCACCACCACGGCGTCATGCCCGGCCAGCAGCGGATCGAGGGTTTCCAACAACTGCTGCAGATGACTTTCCTCGATCTGCGGGCCAAGGCCGTTGAGGTCGGTGATGCGTCCGTCGGCTTCGGCCAGCTTGATATTGCTGCGCGTCTCCCCCGGCACACGGACGAACAGATCGCGAAAACCGCGCTTGTGCATCAGCGTCTCGAACGGCGCGGCATTGGCGCGCCCGAGAAAGCCGCTGACGCTCAGCGTATGGCCGAGGTCGGCCAGCACCTGGGCGACGTTCAGCCCCTTGCCGGCGGCGTGGCTGGCAAAATCCCGGCAGCGATTGACCGCACCGGGCTGCAACTGGTCGAGGCGCAGGGTCAGATCCAGCGCCGGGTTCAGGGTCAGGGTGAGGATGCGCGCCATCAGTGCAGCCCTCCGGCCAGGGCGCGCACGGCGGCGGCGCTCTCCAGGTCGAGCGCCTGCTGCGCCAGGGTGCGTACCTCACGGCTGTCCAGCTCACGCACACGCGCCTTGACCAGGCCGATGCTACGCGGCGACACGCTCAGTTCGTCCACACCCAGGCCCACCAGCAGCGGCACGGCCAGACGGTCGCCGGCCAGCTCGCCGCAGACACCAACCCATTTGCCGTGGGCATGCGCGGCCTCCACGGTCATGGCGATCAGGCGCAGCACCGCCGGGTGCAGGCCATCGGCCTGGGCCGAGAGTTGCGGGTGGCCACGGTCGATGGCCAGGCAGTATTGCGTCAGGTCGTTGGTGCCGATGCTGAAGAAGTCCACTTCGCGCGCCAGCAGCGGCGCCAGCAGCGCAGCCGAGGGCACTTCGATCATGATGCCCAGTTGCAGATCCTGCACCGGGATTTCCTCACGCAGGCGCTGCGCCAGGTCGCGTGCGGCGCGCCACTCCTCCACCGTGCCGACCATGGGGAACATGATGCGCAGCGGGCGCCCCTCGGCTGACGTCAGCAGGGCACGCAATTGGGTTTCGAGAATCTCCGGGCGCTGCAGGCTGAGGCGAATGCCGCGCACACCGAGGAAGGGGTTCTCCTCGGCCGGCATCGGCCAGTACGGCAGCGGCTTGTCACCGCCGACATCCAGGGTACGCACCACCAGCGGTCGCCCGGCCAGGGCATCGAGTACGCGGCGGTATTCGAGTTCCTGAGCAGCCTGGCTCGGCGCCTGGGCGTGTTCCATGAACACCAGTTCGGTGCGCAGCAGGCCCACGGCTTCGGCGCCCAGTTCGACGGCATCGAGGGTTTCGCCGGCCGCGCCGATATTGGCGGCGACCTCCACCTGCACGCCGTCGCGGGTCAGCGCCGGTTCGAGACGTGTGGCATGCGCCAGCTCGCGGCGTTGCTGCGCCGCCTCGCGCTCGCGCAAGGCCTGCTGGCGGGTGGCGGCGTCCGGGTCGATGCGCACCAGGCCGCTGTCGCCATCGAGCAGCAGCGGCGTGCCCTGCGACAACGCCAGGATCGCTTCGCCAGCACCGACCACCGCCGGGATGCCCAGGGCACGGGCGATGATCGCGCTGTGCGCGGTGGCGCCGCCGTTGGCGGTGAGGATGCCAGCCACGCGCTGGCGATCCAGCCCGGCGACGTCCGACGGCGCCACCTCGCTCATCACCAGCACATAGGGTTCGTTCGGCTCGCTGGGCAGCTCGATGCCGCACAGGTGCGCCAGCACACGCCGGCCGATGTCACGCAGATCAGCCGCGCGCTCGGCCAGCAGCGCGTCGTGCAGGGCTTCCTGGCGCTGCGCGGCGGCTTCGATTTCCTGCTGCCAGGCGGCTTCGGCGCTGGCACCGGTTTCCAGGCGGGCGTCGACATCCTCGCGCAGGGCCGGGTCGTCGAGCATGGCCAGGTGCGCGCTGAATATCTCGCGAATGCTGGCCACGCCGGCGCCGTCGACCAGACGCTGAATCTGCGCGGCAATGGCGGCCAGCGACGCGTCCAGACGCTGCCGCTCGGCCGCCGCACCGGCGCCCTGCTCGGCAAACTCGAACGTCGGCATCACCCGCACCAGTGCCGGCCCCATGGCGATGCCGGGCGATGCCGCCACCGCCTGCAGTTTGCTGCCCGCTGGCGGCGCCAGTACCGGCGCTTCGGTCAGCATGGCGGGCGCGGCGGAAACTTCGTTCAGTAGCGGCTCGACCGCTTCCCCCAGGCCACTTTCCACGGCAGCACGCAACGCTGGCAGGGCATCGTCAGCAATCTCTGGCGCGGCACTGAACTCCAGCACCTGCCCACGACGTGCGCCGAGGGCCAGCAGACGGCTAAGGCTCTTGGCGGAGACTCCGGCGCCTTCGTCACCGAGCAGGCGCACGCGTACCTCGCCGGCGAAGCGCTGCGCCAGCTCGCTCAGCGTCTTGGCCGGCCGCGCGTGCAGACCATGGGCATTGAGCAGCGGCACCGACACGCTGGGCCAGTCCGGTGCGACCTCGCCGCCGAGGGCTTCGATCACCCGACGACTGTCATTGGCCTCGCTCAACTCGGCGGCGCGCCCACCGATCAGCACGTCGCACAAACGCTCCAGTGCCTGGCGGTGAGCCTCGCCCTGGCTGGCCAGGCAGAACAGGCCTTTGAGCGGTTCTCCGCGAAAACTCAGGGCCTGCGCCGGGGTGACGAAGGCCAGACCGGGGCGCTGCACGCTCTGCTCACTGTGCAGCCACCACAGGCCATCACCCAGCGGCAGTGCCTCGCTGCGCGCCAGACCCAGGGCGAAGCCACTGCTGGCGCAACCGGCCTGGCGCAGCAGGCGCGCGCCCTGCCACAGCAGTTCGTCGAAATCTTCGGCGGCCAGGCCCAGGCTGACCAGTTGCCCGTCCAGCGCCAGCGCCTGCGGCGCCCCTTGCAGCAGCTCGACGATCTGCTCGGGCTCGCGCGCCTCGCGCAGCGCCTGGCTCAGGTCGCCCTCGCCGAGGGCACGGGTAAGCAGTTGCAGCAGGTGCAAGTGTTCGTCCGACTGCGCGGCGATGGCGATGGCCAGGTAGACCTGCTGGCCGTTGCCCCAATCCACGCCCTCGGGGAACTGGATCAGGCGCACGCCGGTGTTGAGCACCTGGTCGCGGGTTTGCGGCGTGCCATGGGGAATGGCGATGCCCTGGCCGAGGTAGGTCGAGCCCTGCGCTTCGCGCGCCTGCAGGCCGCCGAGGTAGGCAGCAGTGGCCAGGCCACCGGCGGTCAGGGCCTCGCCCAGCAGGGCCAGCGCCGCTGCCTTGTCCACCGCCTGGCGGCCCATCTGGATCTGGCTGGCATCGAGTTCGAGCATGAAAACCTACCTCCGGCAGCATCGGCCAGCGGCGACTCGGTCGCACACCGGCAAGGGCATCTTGTTATGAATGGGCTAACGATCCGATAAGACTAGGCGCTGTGGGCAGAAAAACCCGCAGCGCGCAGCAGACAGACAAATCTCCTGCTGAATCGTTTCACCTAAGACTTGGCACCTTAGCTGATAATGAGTGATCCTTGAAGCCTGACACGTCGTGCTGCATCGAGCGGCATGCTTATCCACCTGCAGGACTTGCCCGTGAAACTCAGCGATATCGCCCGCCTGGCCCAGGTTTCGGTGACCACCGCCAGCTACGTGATCAATGGTCAGGCAACCCAGCGCCGCATCAGCCAGGCCACTATCGAGCGCGTGCTGGCGGTGGTCGAGGAACATGGCTATCGCCCGGATCAGCAGGCCGCCGGCTTGCGCCGCGGGCAGAGCCGCTGCCTCGGGTTCATCCTTCCGGATCTGGAAAACCCCAGTTACGCGCGGCTGGCCAAGCTGCTGGAGCAGAAGGCGCGGGCCGCCGGTTACCAGATGCTGATCGCCAGCTCCGACGACGATCCGCACAGCGAGCGGCAGTTGCTCGACCTGTTCCGCTCACGCCGCTGCGATGCGCTGATCGTCGCCAGTTGCCTGCCCCAGGACGATCCGCTCTACGCCGAGCTGGTCGCCGGCGGCCTGCCGATCATCGCGGTGGATCGCGCGTTGTCGCCACAGCACGTCCGCTCGGTGGTCAGCGATGACGAAGGCGCCGGCTACCAGCTCGCCAGTAGCCTGCTGCACGGCAAGCCCAAGCATATCGCCCTGCTCTCGGCACGCCCGGAGCTGGTCATCAGCCAGGCCCGTGAGCGTGGCTTTCGCCGGGCGCTGGAGGGCTTCGACGGGCGCGTGAGCATCTGCTACGGCGAACAGTTCAACCGCCGCAGCGGCTATGAGCAGATGCAGGCCCTGCTTGCCGAAGCCGGTTCGCCCGACGCCCTGGTCACCACGGCTTACGTGTTGCTCGAAGGGGTATTCGACCGCCTGCAGCAGCAACCGCAGTCGAGCTGGAATGCACTGCGCCTGGCCACCTTCGGCGACACCCAGTTGCTGGATTTCCTGCCCCTGCGGGTCAACGCCATGAGCCAGCAGCACGAGCGCATCGCCGAGCGCGTGCTGGCCTGGGCGCTGCTGGCGGTGGAACAGAACGATTACCGCCCCGGTATCGAGGCCATCGACCGCAGCTTCAAGGCCCGCGCCTGATCAACGCCCCTGGATCTGCCGCAGCAACGGCGCGCACTGATCCGGCTCGCCACCGCTACTCGGCGCCACCAGCGCCAGCAGGCCGGCAGCCGGCGCCACCGCCACGCCCAAGGCCACCAGGCCGAGGCCGCGCAGCGCCAGCGGGGTGGCCTCCACGCCTGGCGCCGGTTGTTTGAAGGTGCCACGCACATAGAGCGGCGAACGCAGGGAGAAGATGCGAAAGCCCTTGGTGGCCGGGGTGACGGTGAAATCCAGCCGCTCGCTGGCGAAGTTGGCGCTGCCATCAACCTTGATCACCGCGTTGTCGGTATCGATGACGAACAACCGCGTGCTCATCAGCCCCTGCTTGATGCCGAGATCAGCCGCCGCACAGTGGATCTTCACATCCTCGTCACCGAACAATTGCCCGACCAGGTAGTTGCCGACATTCAGACCAGCAATCTCCATCAGGCTGCGACTGACCGCGCCGTCGTTGATCAGCATCTTCAGCTCGCCGTCGGCACTGCCCAGCAGCGCCGCCACGGAATTGCCCCGGCCGCTGAGCTGGGTGTCGCCGTTGAGCGCACCGAGGCTGGTCTGCATCGGCGCGAAGGTCGGGAACAACTGCTTGAGCTTGAGTTCACGCGCCCGCACCCGCATCTGCCCCTGCAATGGCGTGGTCGCGCCATTCAGGCGGATCTGCGCATCGAGGGCACCACCGGCCATGCCGAAGCGCAGGGGTTCGAGGCTGAGTACGCCGTCGTTGAGCACCACATGGGTGTCCAGATCGGTGATCGGCAAGCGCTCACCGTGCACGATGCGCTGGCCGATGAAGCGCACATCGGCGTCCATCGCCCGCCAGCGCTCGGTGCGAAACGCGGAGACGGGCAGCACCTTGTTCGCCGGCTGCGCGTCACGCTCGCCGCGCTCACGCTTTTCCGCGCTGGAATCGGCGCCAATCAGCGGCGCCAGATCGCTGAACAGCAACTGTTTGGAGGTCAGCTGACCGGACAGCTTCGGCCGCGGCTGGCGTGCGACGAAAGTCAGGTCGCCATGAATGTCGCTGGCGCCGATGCGGCCGTTGAACCCCAGGTAACGGAAGATCGCCCCATCAGCATCACGCAGGTTCGCCTGCAAGCGGCCGTCGGTGCTGTAGGGCGGCGTGTCCGGCAGGGTCACACCGGTCAGCGGATACAGATGACCCAGGCTGGTACCGGACAGACGCAGGCGCAGATCCAGCGCGCCCAGGTTCTGTGGATCGGTCAGGCTGCCGGCCAGCACGATGCGGGTCGCGCCGATACGCAGATCGGCCTGCAACGGGAAAGGTTGGGTGCCATCCTGCAGCGCCAGCAAGCCACCGACCTTGCCACTGCCGCTCAACGGCTGGCCACGGAAGCTGCCCTTGGCCTGCCAGGCGAAGGCGTAATCCTGCGCACGGGCATTGCTTTCGGCCAACCGCTCGGAAGCGCTCTTGCCAACGATCTCGGCGAAAGGAATCGGCTCGCCCAGCGGCTCGATGACGGCCTCCAGGCGAGTCTTGCCGGGTTGATCATCCAGCTTCACCTGACCCTTGTCGAAGCCGATGGTGCCGATATCCAGCGTCCAGGGGCTGGGCTGTTCGGCTTCATCCGCCTGCTGCTGGCCCAGATCGAACACCCAGTTGGCCCGTCCATCGGCCAGGCGCTGCAGATCGACCTGCGGCGCGCCAAGCTCGATGCTCGGAATGCTCACGGTCTTCCACAGCAGCGGCAGGGGCGACAGGCGAAAGCTCACCCGCTCGAGGCGGACGAAGGTATCGCCCTGCGCCCAGTCGGGGTTGCCCAGGCGCAATTTCTCGGCGACGAAGTGCGGCCAGGGCACCCAGGCTCCCACACCCTGCTCGCCCGCCTCGCGCTGCCAGGCAACACGCAGGTCGCCCTCGATGGCGAACGGCCGGTTGAGCGCCGCCGACACCTGTTCGTTGATCAGCGGCCTGGCCCGATTCCAGTCGAACAGAGCGAGGAACAGCATGAGCGCCGCCACCAGCAGCAATACCAGGGCGAGTGACCAGGCCAGGAAACGGCGAAGGATGAGCAAACGGTGTATCTCCCTTCAGGTATTCGGTGCATAGAGTCTAGGACTGAAAAAATCCGCCAACGCTCCCCCGGCGTTGGCAGTAAGCTGAGCCTTCGCTCTCAAGCTCCGTTACCCATGCGCCTGATCGATACCCATACCCACCTGGATTTTTCCGAGTTCGACGCCGACCGCGCCGAAGTGCTGGCACGCAGCCGCGCTCAGGGCGTCGAGCGCCTGGTGGTACTCGGCGTGTACCAGGCCAACTGGCAGCGCCTTTGGCAACTGGTGGAGAACGATGAAGGGCTGTACGCGGCGTTCGGCCTACACCCGGTGTACCTGGACGAGCATCGCCCCGAGCACCTCGACGAGTTGCGCGACTGGCTCGCCAGGCTGGCCGGGCATCGCAAGCTATGCGCGGTGGGCGAGTTTGGCCTGGACTATTACCTCGAACAGCTGGATCGCCAACGCCAGCAGGCGCTGTTCGAAGCACAACTGCATCTGGCGGCGGAGTTCGACTTGCCGGCGCTGCTCCATGTGCGCCGCGCCCATGCCGCCACCATCGCTACGCTCAAGCGCATCCGCCTGACGCGTGGCGGCATCATTCACGCCTTTGCCGGCAGCTACGAGGAAGCCCGCGAGTACATCAAGCTGGGCTTTCGCCTGGGCCTGGGCGGCGCTGCCACGTGGCCGCAGGCCAATCGCCTGCGCCAGGTGGTGGCAAAGCTGCCACTGGAGGCCATCGTGTTGGAAACCGACTCTCCGGACATGGCGCCCGCCATGCATCCTTACCAGCGCAACAGCCCGGAATACCTGGCGGACATCTGCCGCGAACTGGCCCAGCTACGCGGCATCAGCGCCGAGGGACTGGCGAGCGTCAGCAGCCGTAATGCCCGTGAGCTGTTCGGCTGGGCATAAGACAGCTATACGCGGAACGCGCCGATCAACTGCCGCAAGCGCCCCACCAACGCACTCAGCTCGCGGCTGGCCTGCTCGGTCTGGCCTGCGCCCTCGGCCGTGCGCTCCCCGGCCTGGTTGATCTGCACGATGTTGTGGTCGATGTCATGTGCCACCGCCGTCTGCTGTTCGGCAGCGGCAGCGATCTGCTGGTTCTGATCGACGATCATGCCCACCGCGCCGAGAATGTTTTCCAGCGCCTGCTGCACTTTGCCCGATTCGCTGACGGTACTGTCCGCCTTGGCGTGGCTGGCATTCATGGCTTTCACCGCCGCCCCCACGCCACTTTGCAGACGGGCGATCATCGCCTCGATCTCTTCGGTGGACTGCTGGGTACGCTTGGCCAGGTTGCGCACCTCGTCCGCCACCACGGCGAAGCCCCGCCCCTGCTCTCCGGCACGTGCCGCCTCGATGGCCGCGTTGAGCGCCAGCAGGTTGGTCTGTTCGGCAATGCCCTTGATCACGTCGAGCACCTGGCTGATCGACGCGCTGTCGCTGGCCAGTTGGTTGATCACACTGACCGACTGATCGATCTCATCCGCCAGGCGCTGAATATTGCCGACCTGCGCCTCGACCAGGGCACGGCCGCTCACCGTTTCCTGGTTGACGCTCTGCGCGCTGCCCACCGCAGCCGCCGCACTGCGCGCGACCTCCTGCGCAGTCGCCGACATCTGATTCATCGCCGTGGCCACCTGCTCGATCTGCCCGCGCTGGCTGGCAACCGCCTGGTTGCTCTGCCCCGAAACCAGCTCGACACGATCAGCCTGACCTTCCACCTCACCCACCGTATGGCCGACGCGCTCGATCAGGTCATGGATACGCGCCACGGTCTGATTGAACACCTGCCCCAGCTCACCCAGTTCGTCACGGCTCTGCGCCTGGAAGCTCACCGTCATGTCACCGGCGGCGACACGATCCATGACCTGTCCCAGATCCTTCAGCGTGGTGCGCGTCGACACATAGAAGCCGCTGTACAGGTAGACGATCGCCAGGAATACCACCATCAGGGCAACCACCAACAGCACCATCTGCGCCCGATTGGCCTGCAGGCGCTCGACCAGTTGCGTATCGAGGAAAGCCAGCAAGCCATCGTTGAGCGCATAGGTCTTGGCCATCTGCTGGCTGACCTCATCGAAGAACTGTGCCCAGGGCGTGTCGAGGCTATCGGCGATGATCACCTTGTCCTCGAACAGCGCCGCGCTGTCCTTGAGTGTCTGCTGGCTGGCCGACGCGAGGTTACCCAGGCCATTCTGTGCAGAGAGGTTGCCTGCCAGCGCTTCCTGCAGGTTGAGCCCATATTCGGCATGCAGCTTTTCCATCTGCTGCAGCAACTCATCAAAACGGGTACTGGCCGACGAGTTGAGAAAACCCTGCCCCAGCGAGTAGGCCCCGATGGCCCGCCCCTGACTCAGCACGCTGGTAACCTGCGGCGTGACAGACGTGACCAGTTCGGTGATCTGCCGCACTTCGCGCTGCGGATCCTGGCTGAGCCCGGCCTGGCTGGCGATCAACTTGGTGAACACCTGGGAGCCGTTGAGCAGCTTCTCGACCATCACGGCCTTACTCTGCAGTGAGGTCTCGGCTTCGGCATGCTTGAGGTCGGCCAACAGCTTGTCACGCATGCTGACGAACTCGTTGGCCTGCTCGGCGTCGCGAGCCGCCGGCTGAAAGCCCTGCAACAGGCCGGCGACACTCGTCTGCAGCGCACCGATGCGCGTCTCCAGATCACCGGCCTGGCCGGACTGACCGATCATGGCATTGATCTGCACCAAATCGTTGAGGCTTTCCAGATCGCGGCGCAAACCCAGGCTGCTACCGAGCAGCTCGAGGCTGTCCAGCGCGCTCTGGGTTCCGTTGAACTGGCGATAGGAGTCGCGCACCAGAAAGAAGTTGGTGACCAGCATGGGCAGGAAGAACAAAACGCTGATCAGGCTGAACTTCATGCCGAAACTGAGGCGATTCATCAGCGCGATGGCTGGATACAACACAGTCTTCACTCGACGTCTCCATTGGCCATTATTCTTATTCGAATCATAGAAGGCGCTCAGCCTCCATCGGCAGAGCGTCGCATCCCATGTAGCGCCCGCGCCGGCCTGGCATCTAGCAGGCAGCCAGCCGATGACCGCAACGGGTAACGCCTTTATAGCCGTTATCGACGATGTTCTCTGTAACTTAAGGTTAAGCGAGCGCCCGTGATCAAGCGGGCGCGGCTTGCGGTGAAGGCAGGACGCCTCGACTCAGACGAACAGCACCCACACCGCGTAGCCCGCGTACCAGACCACCGCAGCGCGGATCAGCAACTGCCAGAGCTGATCCAGCGTCGCGACGCCCTGCTCGCCCAGTACCGGCTCCGACACCTCCCCTGCAGCGCGCCCGGCCTTGCTCACCAGTTGCGCGGCGGAAATGTCCCAGCTCAGCAGTTCATGCAACAACGCACGACTGACAGCAACGAAATTCCCCACCAAGGCGAAGCTCGATGCCAGCACGCGCGCCGGCAGCCAGTCGAAGGCATGCCGCAGTTGCCCGGCGCGCTCACGCAAGGCCGGCAATTCGGCGTGCTCGGCGACCAGCGCGAGCAGACGATAGGCGAGCGCCGCAACCGGCCCCAGCAGCAGGTACCAGAAGATCACCGCGAAAAAGCTCTGGTACGCCTGCCACAGCAGATAGCCCTGCACCTGGCTGAGCAGCTCCGTCCCATCCTCGGGCTGCAGACCGAGATCCCGCTCCACCACGTGATAAGCGGCCTGGCCGTCTTCACGGCGCCAGGCATCGCGAAATGGCCCGAGCGCCTGCAGCAGATCGCCACGCCCCAGGCTGTAGATCACCACCAGCAGATGGATGGGCAGCGCCAGCAGGCCGTACAACACCGGCTCCACCAACAGCAGAAGCAGACCGACGGCGACCACAGGCAGCAGAACCATGAGCGTCAGAATCAGCCAGGGCGACTGACGCAAATTGCCGCGCTGCATTACCTGCAACTGCGCCAGCCAGGTCGTATCACGCTGGATGCGCCGGCGCAGCGCGGAAAATTTCTCCACCCAGAGCACCAGCAGGATCACCAGAAAACTCATGCGTTCACTCCTTCACAACCGCGTAGTTCGGCATGCAGCCGCGCCCAGTCGAAAGCGCGGCCCGGATCGGTCTTGCGCCCGGGTGCGATATCGCAGTGCCCGGTAATGCGCGCGTCAGTCAGGGCCGGATAGGCAGCCATGAGCTGCCGCGTCAGTTCGCCCAGGCAAGCATATTGCGCATCGCTGTATGGCAACTCGTCGGTGCCTTCGAGCTCAACGCCCAGCGAAAAGTCGTTGCAGTTATCCCGCCCCTCGAAGCACGACACCCCGGCATGCCAGGCTCGCTGCAGACAGGAGACGAACTGAGTCAGGGCACCATCGCGCTCGATGAAGAAATGCGCGGACACGCGCATCTCGGCAATCTCGGCGAAAAAGGGATGCTCGTCAGGAGCCAGCCGATTCTGAAAGAACTCCAGCACCTTGCCCGTACCGAACTGACCAGGTGGCAAGCTGATGTTGTGCACCACCAGCAGCGAAATTTCGCCGCACGGGCGTTCATTGAAATTGGCCGAGGGGCAGTGGCGAATGCCCTGGAACCAGCCAGTTGCGGGATCAAGCTGCATGAGGCGCTCCTGAACGAGCCACCACTCTAGAGCAGCCGAGCGAGACGGCCAAGGGCAACGGCTATATCGATGCTCCAGGCCCGGATGCAGAATGCAAAACCCTTGAGGCAGGAAAGGCCGCTTGCACGGCTCTTCCCTTGGCAGGCTTCTACTGGCGCGTCTGATTCGATCAGGCGTTCTTCAGGCGCCTGAGGTTGCCAATCACCGACTCCAGCGCGCGATCGAACAGCAACGCGTCATCCAGCAGGCGAATGCTGTTACGGCGAAACTCAACAGCCAGCCCGGTGCGGGTCTTTTCCAGCACCTTCATGCCGGTGCGATTGACGAACACGTACTTGCCGGTCGGTTTGATGATCGCCGCCAGCTTGCAGCGCAGCTTGTGCTCCTCGTCCTCCTGGAACTCGACCCAACTGCCGACACGCAGGTTGTCGACTTGCTGAACGGCCTCATCATCCAGATCGAGAGCCACTTCAGGCTCTTGCGGACGACTTTGCCCTGGCGCCAGCAGGACGATCTCCTCGACCACCTCGACCATAGCCGGCTCGCCACTGGCAGGTTCGGGCTCGATCTCCAGCAGCGGCGCATCGAGCAAGGACTCGGCTGCTAACTCATCGGCAGGCACAGGCTCCGGCGCCGGACGCTTGAAGCGCTGGAAGGCCTGCACATGCAGCACCTCCAACTGACTGAAGAATTCACTGGTGGAGAACGGATCGAAGGCGGCACTGCTCATGCCTTCACGCAAGGCCTTGAGCAAGCTCGGCACCAGCTCCAGCAGACGCTGGCGATCTTCCGGCTCCTCGTGCGGCTCCACGCTCCACACCAGTTCATCCATGGTCTGCAGGGCAGCCTGCCACTCGGGCGAATTCACTCCATGCTTGAGGCAGGTAAGCATCAGCACCTTGCTCCAGGCCTCCTGCAGCAAACGCACCACCACTTCGGGCAGGGTCTTGCCCAGCAGGCGATCATTCAGCGCCTGCTCCACCTCACGGCGCGCCAGCTCGGCCTTGGCACTGCCCTCTTCGGCATCACGGGTGCGCTGTTCGAGCAACTCGCTGCGGCGACGCTCGTCGCCGGTGAAGGCCATGAAATCGGCCAGCAACTCGGAGAAGATGGACGGGTCATCGACGAAATCATTGAGCAGACGCTGCACCACCTGCTCGATACGCTGATAAAGGCTGTCGCGTTGCACATCGTCCTGATCGACCCAGCCCAGAGCCGCCGAAGCGATCTCGTTGAGCAGACGCCGCGCGGGGTGGCTGCCGCGACTGAAGAAGGTCTTGTCCAGTACCGCGACCTTGAGCATCGGGATCTGCAGGCGACCGATCAGTGCCTTGAGCGAGTCCGGCAGCGTGCGGTCGTCGAGGATGAACTCGAACAGCATCGACACCAGGTTGATCACGTCCTCATCGACTTCGCCGACCACACGGGTCTTGCCCGTCTTGGCACTGGCCCGCGCGAGCAACTGTTCGAGCTGAGGACGAAGATCGAAGTCGTCCACATCGACCTGAGCGGGAGCACGTTGCTGCATATGAGAAAGCAGACGCATCAGGTCGTTGCTGGAAATCGGCAGCGCGTCGCCAGCCACAGTACGACGGGGCATTGCGCTGCCGCGAACCTCTGCCAGCAACTCCTGCAGCACACCGAACACTTCCTGTACGCCCTCGTCAGCACCGGCCAGCAACGGCATGCCACCGTCACCAGCTGACTGCGCCGCAGAGCTTGCAGGACGGGGCTGGCGGCGCGGCGGAGCGGATTTGAGCTCAGGCAGCACGCCCACACTCACCAGCACCTGATTGGCTTCGGCGTAGAGGTTCTCGCAACTGCCGAGCACATACTTCTCGAACAGCTTGAGGATAATCAGCTTGACCTTGATCTCGACACCCAGACCGCTGCAGGCGTCGAGGAAATACTCACAGAGCAGACTTGGACCGAGCGGGTTGCTCTTGTCGTCGAGCTTGCGGCTGATCACCGCATTGAGACGAGTGGTCAGGTGCCCGAGGGCAACGCCATCACGATTCATGACCCGCGCCACCATGGCATCCATGGCCACGGTTTCTTCCAGCTCGTCGTTCTGAACCAGGCTCAGGCTGTCGAAGGAAACGGCATCCAGCGTCGGCTGCGGTTTGCCGATTTCGTACTGGTTGAGCGTAGCGAATGCCTCGAAAACCTTCTGCAGGAAACCACGCTCGATGCTCTTGCGCTTGAGGCGCAGGTCGCGCATGGCTTCGAAGAAGGCATTCTGCTCGGCATTGCTGGTCGCCCGATCCGCCATCTCGAAGAGGGTGTCGTCGGCGTTGTCGAACAGGCTCTGCAGGCTCTGCTTGAGCTGCTGCGCCGCTTTGTCACGCACCTGTATCAACGCCACGGGCAATCTTCCTACCGGCGAGGTTGGCGATAGCTCAGCGGTGGCCTTGTTCAAAGGCACCACGTTCGCGTCGGTCTTCATTCTAGTCTCCCGCAGACTGCCCGAAACTCAGGCTTCCTGGTCTGCACAGCGTCAACCGAGCGTCATCCCTAACGTCAAAGGCCTGGCGTCAATAATGAAAAAAGTAAAGCCATTATAGGGAGCCTGTGTGACATACCAAGCCCATTTTTCCCGCATCCATGAAGCAGATCACAGATAGTTGGCTGACATCCCGACGCCCGGATAGTGCCGCTGCAGCGACCAGGGGCTGCATTTCCTCGCCATCTCGACGAGAAGGCTGCACCGACGCCCAATACCCCACTTATAATCGGCGGCAATTCACTCCGGAGGCGCCCATGCCCAACCTGATCCTCGCCGACCTGCACAGCGAAATCGAAGCGAACGTCCGCCGCGCCCTGGCCGAGGACATTGGCAGCGGCGACATTACTGCCCAGTTGATTCCTGCCGAACGCCTGGCCAGCGCCCGGATCATCACGCGCGAGGCGGCTGTCGTGTGCGGCACCGCCTGGGTGGATGCCGTTTTCCGTCAGGTCGACCCGCGCGTGACCGTGCACTGGCAGGCGCAGGATGGTGATCGCGTGAGCGCCGACCAGACCCTGTTCACCCTGGAAGGCCCGGCCCGTGCCCTGCTCACCGGCGAGCGCAGCGCGCTCAACTTCCTGCAGACCTTATCCGCCGTCGCCACCCGCTGCCGCCACTACGCCGACCTGGTCGTCGGCACCCAGGTGAAACTGCTGGACACTCGCAAGACCCTACCCGGCCTGCGCCTGGCGCAGAAATACGCCGTCACCTGCGGCGGCTGCCACAACCACCGCATCGGCCTGTACGACGCCTTCCTGATCAAGGAAAACCATATCGCCGCCTGCGGCGGCATCGCCCAAGCCATCGCTGCCGCTCACGGCATCGCCCCCGGCAAACCGGTGGAAGTGGAAGTAGAGAGCCTGGAAGAACTGCGCGAAGCCCTGGAAGCCGGCGCCGATATCGTCATGCTCGACGAACTGTCACTGGAGGACATGCGCGAAGCCGTACACCTAAACGCAGGCCGCGCCAAACTGGAAGCCTCGGGTGGGATCAACGACAGCACACTGCATATGATTGCCGAGACGGGTGTGGACTATATCTCGCTGGGGACGCTGACCAAGGATGTGAAGGCGGTGGATTTGTCGATGAGGCTGATGCTGTAGGCCACCGGCCTCCGTTAGCCCTGCTGAGCGTCCTTCAACAAGATACATCTGGAATAATCGAGAAACTCATCCAGATGCCGGGTAATCACCGCCACGGCAATCGACACCTGCAGCGCCTGGTATCCATGCACGGCAATATTGCGATACCCCACCATGTGCTTGAGCGCCTCGACCAGACCATTGTCGATCCAGCCACCTATGGCGAGTAGCGCGAACACATCGCGCGCACTCTGAGGATACCGAGACGCTCACACCGAATCAGATGCTGCCCCCATATTCAGTGTCGCTTCACAAGCGCGCTGAATATTCAAAATGGCCGCATCCTGGCGGGTAACATCCTCGGCCAAGCTCGCCGAATCACGTTCGTATTCTTCCCGCTCCCGCCGGACGCAACGCTCGATGCTGGAAGTCTTGTTCAACAACACATCATCCGCCATAGAGACGCCCATCTTGTTCGATATTTCGGAGCAGCGCAGCCCTGGCACGACCCAATTCGAGCTTCTCGCTCAGTACGGCGCACTCGAACAAACCGGCCTCATCGCCATGGACACCCCCTGCACTCACCTTTAGTCAGCACCTGCTGAATCACGCTAGAGGCTCTGCGCAAGTCCAGCAGATCAACCGGGCAGCCAGCAATCTCCGCCGCCTAGCTCGCTAACGCCCACAGCACCAGCGGGTCAAAATAGCTTTACACCAACACAGCCAGATCGAGGTGACTGTGCTCGTCCGCCGTACCCTGAACGCGACTACCAAAAGCGTAAATAGCCATAAAACCATCTAGCCGCGAGCGTAACAACTCGACCAGAGCTGCATCATTTATGATAAACCTCCGTCTACCTAGCGAGCAGTCTATCCCCCTGCCACTCCTGCATCACGCAGAATGATCACGGGTTTCGCGTTGCCCTACCCGAGCTACTCGCTGGTGACGTTATTTACGTTATGAAATATATAGATGACCCGTCGATATTTGCTCGCACATATAGTATAGGTGCGCATATGATGACCGACGCTAGGCAATTGCGACATTAAAAACACCAAAGCAGGGCGATTTAATAGCTTCTGATCAACTGACTAAGCTCCAAGCGAGCATGACTTGATATCAACTAAAAATGCATGCCCCTAGAGTTTAACGAACTGACCAACCAATAGCTCCACATTCCAAAGATAGCCCATCAAAAAACCATATAGCAAGACATAAAACCCACCAAACAAGCAGCACTCACACCCTATCTAATCTTGAGCTTAATATAAGAAACCTTAGAATCAACAAAAATTTTGTCCTTCTCCCGCTGATCAAACATTGGCGGAGCGTGATCACCCACAACTATCACATCAAGCTTTGAAGTCACACCGGAAAGTAAACCTGCTAAGCCTTTAAAAAACTGAGCTTGCAGCTTGAGATTTCTACAAGCCTCACCACCAACTAAAACACCATATTCGGCACAGTCAAAAAAATCACCTCGCAAGTCACGAGAGTCATAAAACGAATGAGTATTGAGCGTTAGCCAATATATAAAATCCTTACCCTTCCGATTCAACAAAGGCTTGAGTTGCACCGTCATCAACTCAAGATCACACGCCCCGGGAAAGGAGTAGCAGCGCTCTTTCCACGACCCACTCTCGAAAAAAACCCTTTCATCAAAACCTACCCGAGGATACCAGTGAACACGATCATACATCAGCCCAACCGCACCATGCACAGCGTGCGTGGCGTAACCCTGCCTTTTAAAAAACCCAGGCAAGCACCCTTCAAATCCTTCTGAAACATTGGATAAGTTAAAATGATTAGGCTGAAGGCGACACAACTCTCTCAACTCTCCAGCTACGGTGGCCCCTACAAAATCTTTTGAACCAGACTCCACCACATCAACATTCTTGAGCTCGAGAAGAGGACTTATTAGGCGCTCAAAAATCAGAGGATTTGAAGTAGCCCCCCAAGACTCATTAACAATAAGCAAGACCTTATCTTGAAACTCAGCACCCACATCAAACCACGCATCAGAGGCCCCTTTATAAGCTGCCTTGGCAAATGGCTGCCCTTCCTCGAAATACTTCTCAAGAAACGCACCTTGGCGATATGTATAAAAATAAACAACCTGACTCGAAACAGGAACGCCTTCAGGCACACGCCAAAACTTTCCGCGTTCTACATCTCCTCCGTACACTGAAAACACATAGAACAGCAACGAAGAATTCAATAACGCCAGACAACCTAATAACGTAGAACGCCTAACTGAAAGAAAAAAGAACCAGAACACAAATAACAACAACACCACCAGCACACAAAACAAAACCTGCCAACCTAAAGCAGCGACAGGGATAAAACCCATAAGATAAGCTATATCTTGCAACCTAACAAAAGGAAACACCTGACCAACCAGGACTATTGAGTCCACAAAAACACAAATCAAGAGCAACGGATAAAACAAAAAACGCAACGGAGTAAAAAAAACAACAGCACAAAATATATAATCAAAATTCACATAAGGCCGACCCAACCCAAAATAAGAAGCAAGCAGTCCAAATACAATATTTGGAAAAACAACCACACCAATCAACCAAAGAAAAGAAGAAGTACTTCTCAATACATCACCCCATATAAAAACGCCCCGCATTGCGGGGCGTAATTGAATCGCAAGCAGTTAAGAACCAGCAGCACCGCACTTGCTAGCATACTGCTGAGGAACCGTAGTTGCACAGTTCCACAGGCCGGTATCGCGAGTGTATGTGTAGGTTACGGTGTCACTAGCAAGATTAGCATTAACACCAGTAGTGCCGAAAGTATAAGTCAGCACATAGCTTCCGTCAGTCCCGTTGTACGCCGGCGCTGTTACTGCACCGTACTCACCGGTAAGCTGCAAGCCTAAAGCGTTAGTGGTGGCGTTAGCAGCGCCTGTCGAAGCGGCGAATGCTTCTCCTTGATCAATGCGTTCCTGGATAGCAGTACGAGCACCGCCAAGCAAAGCATGGGACTCGGAGAACTGACTACGAGCGATATAATTTTGATACTGAGGAATCGCGATGGCAGCCAAGATGCCGATGATGGCAACCACGATCATCAATTCGATAAGGGTAAAACCCTTTTGCATTTGAGCTTTCATTTTTTTCTCCAAATTGAATAGGCCCATTGACCTACCTGACACAAAAGCACAGGACGTGCCAACTCTCAAACACGCTCCGTAACAGGCCTTTCCCGGCTCCCAGAGTCACCGACCAGCACAAGTCTCGCCACTAACTGTCATTTTTTGTCACCTTCAATTGCGAGGTTTGGCAGCGCCCCTGCAACTGGGCTATAAGGCAAAGATTATGTGTGGAGCCCGTGATGAACGACAGCATTTCTCTTTCCGGCCTGGCCAGGCAATTAGCGCAAACCGGGCTACTGGACGAAAAAGCCGCCCAACAAGCCCAGCAGCAAGCCCAGCGCAACAAGCTGTCACTGGTGACCTATCTGGTACAGAACAAGCTGGTCAAGAGTCGCGCCCTGGCGGAATTGGCGTCCGAGCAATTCGGCGTCGCGTTCTTCGACCTCAACACCATCGATAAGGAAAGCCAGCCGCGTGAGCTGGTCAGCGAGAAACTGGTGCGCCAGCACCGCGTGCTGCCGCTGTGGCGGCGCGGCAACAAACTGTTCGTCGGTCTTTCCGACCCCACCAACCACCAGGCTGTCACCGACGTTCAGTTCAGTACCGGGCTCAATACCGAGGCCATTCTGGTCGAGGACGACAAACTCGGCGATGCCATCGACAAGTTCTTCGAATCGTCCAATAGCGGCATGGATGATCTGGCTGACGTCGATCTGGACGGTTTGGATGTCGAGGCGGTCAATGACGACAAGCCAATAGGCGAAGCAGGCGCCGATGCGGACGATGCTCCAGTGGTGCGCTTCGTCAACAAGATGCTGCTGGATGCCATCAAGGGCGGCTCCTCCGACCTGCACTTCGAACCCTATGAGAAGACCTATCGCGTCCGTTTTCGTACCGACGGCATCCTCCATGAGGTGGCGCGCCCACCGATCCAGTTGGCGCCACGTATTTCCGCTCGCCTCAAGGTAATGGCCGCGCTGGATATTTCCGAACGGCGCAAGCCGCAGGATGGGCGAATCAAGATGCGCGTATCCAAGACCAAGGCCATCGACTTTCGCGTCAACACCCTGCCTACCCTATGGGGCGAGAAGATCGTGATGCGGATTCTCGACCCTACCAGCGCGCAAATGGGTATCGACGCCCTCGGCTACGAGGAAGAGCAGAAAGAGCTCTATATGAATGCTCTCAAGCAACCGCAGGGCATGATTCTGGTCACCGGCCCCACTGGCTCGGGCAAGACGGTATCGCTCTATACCGGCCTGAATATCCTAAACACGCCAGATGTGAATATTTCCACCGCCGAAGACCCGGTGGAGATCAACCTCGAAGGCATCAACCAGGTCAACGTCAACCCCAAGCAGGGCATGGATTTCACCCAGGCGCTACGCGCCTTCCTGCGTCAGGATCCGGATATCATCATGGTCGGTGAGATCCGCGACCTGGATACCGCCTCCATCGCTGTCAAGGCCGCCCAGACCGGGCATATGGTGATGTCTACCCTGCACACCAACAGTGCTGCGGAAACCCTGACGCGCCTGCGCAATATGGGTGTTCCGTCCTTCAACATCGCCACCTCGGTAAACCTGATCATCGCCCAGCGCCTGGCGCGCAAGCTGTGCAGCACCTGCAAGAAAGAAGTGGACGTGCCACGCGAGACGTTGCTGGCCGAAGGCTTCCCCGAAGACAAGATCGGCACCTTCAAGATTTACGGCCCGGTTGGCTGTGATAACTGCAAAGGCGGCTATAAGGGCCGTGTCGGTATTTATGAAGTGGTTAAAAACACGCCCAACCTGCAGCGCATTATCATGGAGGAAGGCAATTCCATCGATATCGCCACCCAGATGCGTAAAGACGGCTTTAATGATCTGCGCACCTCCGCTTTGCTCAAGGCCATGCAAGGGGTTACCAGCCTTGAGGAAGTCAACCGCGTAACCAAGGATTAACCATGGCGGCAAAAGCTCTGAAAACCAGTGTATTTACCTGGGAAGGCAAGAACAAAAGCGGCGCGGTCGTCAAAGGCGAGATTAGTGGACAAAATCCCTCGCTGGTAAAGGCGCAACTGCGCAAGCAAGGCATAAACCCGACCAAGGTGCGCAAGAAATCGGGCCTTTCGCTCGGTGGCAAAGGCAAGAAAATCAAGCCCATGGACATCGCCCTCTTCACCAGGCAGATGGCGACCATGATGAAGGCAGGTGTGCCTTTGCTGCAGTCCTTCGACATCATCGCCGAGGGCTTCGACAACGCCAACATGCGCAAGCTGGTGGACGAAGTGAAGCAGGAGGTCGCCGCCGGTAACAGCTTTGCGGCAGCGCTGCGCAAGAAGCCCGAATACTTCGACGAACTCTATTGCAACCTGGTGGAATCGGGCGAACAGGCCGGCGCCCTAGAAAACCTGCTGGATCGTATCGCCACCTACAAGGAAAAGACCGAAGCGCTGAAAGCCAAGATCAAGAAGGCAATGAACTACCCCATCGCGGTAGTCGTCGTGGCGATCATCGTCTCCGCCATTCTGTTGATCAAGGTAGTGCCGCAGTTCGAGTCGGTATTTTCCAGCTTTGGCGCCGAGCTTCCCGCTTTCACTTTAATGGTCATAAATATTTCTCAAGTTTTGCAGGAATGGTGGTTCATTTTCTTGATCGCGATATTCGCCGCCGCCTTCGCTTTCAAGGAAGCGCTGAAACGCTCGCAGAAGTTCCGAGATTCGGTGGATCGCTTCGTGCTCAAGCTGCCTATTATCGGTGACATTCTCTACAAGTCTGCCGTAGCTCGCTTTGCCCGCACGCTATCAACCACCTTCGCTGCAGGCGTACCGCTGGTCGATGCATTGGACTCCGTATCCGGGGCAACCGGCAATATCGTCTTCAAGAACGCGACCAACAAGATCAAGGCCGATGTTTCTACCGGCATGCAGCTCAACTTTTCGATGAAGACCACAGGCATCTTCCCCTCCATGGCTGTGCAAATGACCGCCATCGGCGAGGAATCCGGCGCTCTCGATGAAATGCTGAGCAAAGTTGCCTCCTTCTATGAAGAAGAGGTGGACAATATGGTCGACGGCCTGACCAGCCTGATGGAGCCCATCATCATGGCTGTGCTGGGTGTACTGGTTGGCGGCCTGATCATCGCCATGTACCTGCCGATCTTCCAATTGGGCGCCGTGGTTTAAATGCTCGTTCTCGACTTTCTGGCCAGCAACCCGCTGGCCTTTGTTTTCTGTATCGCCTTGATCGGCCTGCTGGTAGGTAGCTTCCTCAACGTCGTCATCTATCGCCTGCCCCTGATGCTGCAGCGTGACTGGCAAAGCCAGGCACGCGAGGTGCTGGAGCTACCGGCCGCACCCAAACAGGCCACCTTCAACCTGATTCTGCCCAACTCGAGCTGCCCTCACTGCGACCACGAAATTCGCCCCTGGGAGAATGTTCCGGTCATCAGCTACCTGTTTCTGCACGGCAAATGCGCAAGCTGCAAGGCGCCCATCAGCAAGCGCTACCCCTTGGTTGAACTGGCCTGCGGCCTGCTCTCGGGCTATATCGCCTGGCATTTCGGCTTCACCTGGCAGGCCGGCGCCATGCTGATTCTGAGCTGGGGCCTGTTGGCGATGAGCCTGATCGATTCGGATCACCAGATCCTGCCGGACGTGTTGGTACTGCCGTTGCTGTGGCTGGGGCTGATCGTCAATGACTTCGGGCTGTTCACCAGCCTCGAAGAGGCCCTGTGGGGGGCGATTGCCGGTTACCTGAGTCTGTGGTCGGTGTACTGGCTGTTCAAGCTGATCACCGGCAAGGAAGGCATGGGCTATGGCGACTTCAAGCTGTTGGCCATGCTCGGTGCCTGGGGGGGCTGGCAAGTGCTGCCGCTGACCATCCTGCTGTCGTCACTGGTGGGCGCGGTGCTCGGGGTGATCATGCTGCGTATGCGCGGTAGCGCCACCAGCACACCAATTCCCTTCGGCCCTTACCTGGCCATTGCTGGCTGGATCGCCCTGCTCTGGGGTGACGCCATTACCACTCGCTACCTGCAGTTCGCCGGATTTTGACTGATGCGGCTCGGGTTCTCCGAGCCGCCTTCCGGACAATAAGCCTGCGCTACTTTCCCCGCATCGCAATCCGCTCTACCCTTGCGCCACTTCAATCCCCAGGATGCTTCCATGCCGCAATGGATAACCCGCCCGGGCTGGCCCGGCCATCTGCTCGCGATGGCGGGCGGCGCGCTCACCACACTGGCGCTGGCGCCCCTCGATATCTGGCCGTTGGCCGTCATTTCCATCGCCTTGCTCTACTTCGGCCTGCGTGAGCTGCGTCCCGGCCAGGCAGCCTTGCGCAGTTGGAGCTATGGCTTCGGCCTGTTCGCCTCCGGCACCAGTTGGGTGTACGTCAGCATTCATGACTATGGCGCGGCCTCGCCAGCACTGGCGGGCCTGCTGACGCTGGGCTTCGTTGCCGGGCTTGGCTTGTTCTTCGCCCTACCCGGCGCGCTATGGGCACGCTGGTTCAGGCGCAGCGAGGCGCCGCTACCGGATGCCCTGGCCTTCGCCGCGCTGTGGGTCGCTCAGGAGGTATTCCGCGGCTGGTTCCTGACCGGCTTCCCCTGGCTCTACGCGGGCTACAGCCAGCTCAGCGGCCCGCTGGCTGGCTTGGCGCCAGTGGGCGGGGTCTGGCTGCTGTCGTTCGTGCTGGCGCTGTCGGCGGCGCTGATCGTCAACCTCAACGCGCTGCGCCCGAAAAAGCCGTTCTATGTCGCGGCGGTAATAATTCTGCTTGCGCCCTGGGGTGCAGGGCTGGCGCTGCAGGATCACGCCTGGACGAGTGCCAAGAACCAGCCGCTCAAGGTGGCCGCCATCCAGGGTAACGTCGCGCAGAACCTCAAATGGGATCCGGCACAACTCAATGCTCAGTTGGCGCTGTACCGCGACCTCAGCTTCAGCGCCAAACCGGTAGATTTGCTGATCTGGCCGGAAACCGCCATCCCGATCCTCAAGGATCAGGCACAGGGTTATATCGGCGTGATGGATCGTTTCGCCCGTGAACGCAACATGGCGCTGATCACCGGTGTGCCGGTACGCCAACCCAACGCGCGCGGCGAGATGCGTTACTACAACGCCATCACCAGCTTTGGTGAAGGCCAGGGCACCTACTTCAAACAGAAGCTGGTGCCCTTTGGCGAGTACGTACCGCTGCAGGAAATCTTGCGCGGCTTGATCGCCTTCTTCGACCTGCCGATGTCCGACTTCGCGCCAGGCCCTTCGGATCAGCCTCCGCTTTTGGCCAAGGGTTACCGAATAGCGCCCTACATCTGCTACGAGGTGGTGTATCCGGACTTTGCAGCACAGCTCGCCGCGCAGAGCGACATCCTGCTGACCGTGAGCAACGACGCCTGGTTCGGCACCTCCATCGGCCCTTTGCAGCACCTGCAAATGGCACAGATGCGCGCACTGGAAGCCGGTCGCTGGATGATCCGTGCCACCAATAACGGTGTGACCGTGCTGATCGATCCCCACGGCCGCGTAAAGGAATGGCTGCCCCAGTTCGAGCAGGCCGTGCTCTATGGCGAAGTACAGGCCATGCAGGGGCTGACGCCTTATCTGCAGTGGCGCAACTGGCCATTGGCAATCCTGTGCGCGTTGCTGCTGGGTTGGGCGCTACTGGCCAGTCGCATGGCCAAGACGGTATAGGGACGGCTTCAATCGTCGCACCACGACTCCCGGATTGCATCCGAGCTACCCGCTGTAGGGCGGTCTCGCGAGCGAAGCGAGCAGCCCGCCAGTGTTCGGGACGAAAAATCCGCAGGCGTAATGCCTGCGGCGAGTAGGCCCTACTGCTTACCGTAGACGATGGGATACGCCATCAAGCCGATGACTTCATTGAGCAGCATGCTGCTCTGCCAGATCGCCCGCGACTCCGGCAACCAGCCGTCCAGCGGGCGTTCGTAGCTGGTGCTGAAGTAGCCCATCGGCGCTGTGATCACTTCGAACCCGGCCTGCTCGAAGCTCCAGCGCGCCCGCGGCATGTGCCAGGCCTGGGTGACCAGCACCACGCGCTTCACCCCTTGAGGCTGCAGCAGCCTGGCGCTGAATTGCGCGTTTTCCCAGGTGGTTCGGCTCTCCTCCTCCAGCCAGCGAATGGGCAGGCCATAATCTTGGCTCATGCTTTCGGCCATCAACGCGGCCTCGCTGGGTGGCTGGCCGTAATGCAAACCGCCCGTCGCGGCCAAGGGCAAGCCCGAGGCACGCGCCAGACGTGCGGCATAACGCAAACGCTCGAGCGCCCAGATGCCGGGCTGATCCGTTCGGCCCCAGCCCGGATCGTTCTGTTCCCGTCCGGCGCCCAGGATGACGATGGCATCGGCTCGCTGCGCCAATGTCGACCATTGCTCTGGCGCCAGCACGGGCTCACGCTCCAGCCATTGCGCACTCAACTGCGTCACGGCCGGCAAACTCATCAGCCACAGGCCGCCCAGACCAGTGACGAAGCACACCGCAGACAACCGGGGAAAGCGGCGGCGCAGCCACCAGGCCAGCACAATCAGGATCAGCAGGATGCCGGGCGGCATCAGCAACTGCTTGAAGATGAAGCGAATCGGCATCAGGCACCTCCAGGGCGCCCAAGCCTAGCGGGGATTGCCGCTGCGGAACAGCTTCGATCCACAGGCCTGGCATGCCTGCGCATCCTGGCCACGGTGCCAGCTCACGGAGGCACCACAGAGTGCACAGCACAATGCCTGACGCCGCTTCATCATGGGTTTGACCTTGCCGACTCGGCGACTCGCCGCCGGCTTCACACCGCGCAATGGCTGCCGCTGAATCAGCGCCAGCTCTTCGGCCGCCGCGTGCCAGCCGCGCAACCAGTGCAAATCACGATTGAGATAAGCATGGATGAGTTCCAACTCGGCCTGGCTCAACCCATCCAGCTCGAGCTCACGCCTGGGCTCGGCATGCAGACGACTGGCGGTATCGGCCTCCTCGAGCGCCAGGGCAAGCCGCTGCAGCAACCGCTCGTAAAGGCCACTGCGTTCCCCTTGCTGTACATCGACCATCGAACACCTCGTGAGCCCCAATTACGCAGGGGCTTCGAGTAAAGAGTAGCGGAGGCACTGCAGGTGGCCTGGCACCGCGACAAACGGCGGGCCCGGCGTAATCTGGGTTTCCCTCGATAGACGGCGCTCATGTATGCTACGACGTTTTCCGCAAGCCCCATTCCTTCAGCGCCAGAGCCATGCACGAACAGTACTCGCCCCGTGAAATAGAAGCCGCCGCGCAGTCCCACTGGGACGCGCAGAAATCCTTCGTCGTCAGCGAACAGCCCGGCAAGGACACCTTCTACTGCCTGTCGATGTTCCCCTACCCCAGCGGCAAGCTACACATGGGGCACGTGCGCAACTACACCATCGGTGACGTGATCGCCCGCTACCAGCGTATGCAGGGCAAGAACGTGCTGCAGCCGATGGGCTGGGACGCTTTCGGCATGCCGGCCGAAAACGCCGCGATGAAGAACCAGGTGGCGCCGGCCAAGTGGACCTACGAGAACATCGCCTACATGAAGTCCCAGCTCAAATCGCTGGGCCTGGCGATCGACTGGACGCGTGAAGTCACCACCTGCAAGCCGGATTACTACCGCTGGGAGCAGTGGCTGTTCACCCGTCTGTTCGAAAAGGGCGTGATCTACCGCAAGAACGGTACCGTCAACTGGGACCCGGTTGACCAGACCGTACTGGCCAACGAGCAGGTCATCGACGGCCGCGGCTGGCGTTCGGGCGCGCTGATCGAGAAGCGCGAAATCCCGATGTACTACTTCAAGATCACTGCGTATGCCGAAGAGCTGCTGAGCAGCCTGGATGAGCTGGATGGCTGGCCCGAGCAGGTCAAGACCATGCAGCGCAACTGGATCGGCAAGAGCTTCGGTGCCGACATCGTGTTCGACTACGACGTCGCCAGCATCGGCATCGACGGCCAACTGAAGGTCTACTCGACCCGCCCCGATACCCTGATGGGCGCCACCTACGTCGCCGTGGCCGCCGAACACCCGCTGGCCCAGCGCGCAGCCGAATCCAATCCGGCGATTGCCGCTTTCATCGCCGAGTGCAAGTCCGGCTCCGTGGCCGAGGCCGATATGGCCACCATGGAGAAGAAGGGCCTGGCCACCGGCCAGTTCGTCATCCATCCGCTGACTGGCGACAAGCTGCCGGTGTTCGTCGCCAACTACGTGCTCTGGGGTTACGGCGAAGGCGCGGTGATGGCCGTGCCGGCCCATGACGAGCGTGACTTCGAATTTGCCAACAAGTACGACCTGCCGATCACGCAGGTCTACGCCGGTGAAGGCAAGGACTACGACGCCAGCACCTGGCAGGACTGGTACGGCGACAAGGCCGGCCTGGCCACCATCAACTCCGGCAAGTACGACGGCCTGGACTTCAGCGCTGCCTTCGACGCCATCGTCGGCGACCTGGAAGCCAGCGAGCACGGCGCGCGCAAGACCCAGTTCCGCCTGCGCGACTGGGGCATCAGCCGCCAGCGCTACTGGGGCTGCCCGATCCCGATCATCCACTGCGACACCTGCGGTGACGTACCGGTGCCGGAAGACCAGTTGCCGGTGGTGCTGCCCGAAGACGTGGTGCCGGATGGCGCTGGCTCGCCGCTGGCCAAGATGCCCGAGTTCTACGAGTGCAACTGCCCGAAATGCGGCGCACCGGCCAAGCGCGAAACCGACACCATGGACACCTTCGTCGAGTCGTCCTGGTACTTCGCCCGCTACGCCAGCCCGAACTACGACAAGGGCATGGTCGACCCGGCTGCAGCCAACCACTGGCTGCCGGTGGATCAGTACATCGGCGGTATCGAACACGCCATCCTGCACCTGCTCTACGCGCGCTTCTTCCACAAGCTGATGCGCGACGAGGGTTTGGTGTCGTCCAACGAGCCGTTCAAGAACCTGCTGACCCAAGGCATGGTGGTCGCCGAAACCTATTACCGCACCCTCGAAAACGGTGGCAAGGACTGGTTCAACCCAGCCGACGTCGAGGTCGAACGTGATGCCAAAGCCAAGGTCATCGGTGCCAAGCTGAAGAGCGACGGCCTGCCGGTGGAAATCGGCGGCACCGAGAAGATGTCCAAGTCGAAGAACAACGGTGTCGACCCGCAGGATATGATCGACGCTTACGGCGCCGATACCTGCCGCCTGTTCATGATGTTCGCCTCGCCGCCCGATCAGAGCTGCGAATGGTCGGATGCCGGCGTCGAGGGTGCCAACCGTTTCCTGCGCCGCGTCTGGCGTCTGGCTCACGGTCATGTTGCTGCGGGTCTGCCGGGCAAGCTGGCTGTCGCCAGCCTCAACGATGACCAGAAGGCCGTGCGCCGCGCCATCCACCTGGCGATCAAGCAGGCCAGCAACGATATCGGCCAGCACCACAAGTTCAACACCGCCGTCGCCCAGGTGATGACGCTGATGAACGTGCTGGAAAAGTCCGCTACCGCGACCGAACAGGATCGCGCCCTGCTGCACGAAGGCCTGGAGATCGTTACCCTGCTGCTGGCGCCGATCACCCCGCACATCAGCCACGAGCTGTGGCAACGCCTGGGTCACAGCGATGCAGTGATCGACGCGCAATGGCCACAGGTCGATGAAACCGCCCTGGTGCAGGACAGCCTGACCCTGGTGGTGCAGGTCAACGGCAAGCTGCGTGGGCAGATCGAAGTGCCGGCCTCCGCTTCCCGCGAAGAAGTCGAGGCTGCCGCCCGCGCCAACGAGAACGTGCTGCGCTTCACCGAAGGCCTGAGCATCCGCAAGGTCATCGTGGTACCGGGCAAGCTGGTCAACATAGTCGCCAACTGATGTAAGCTCGGCGCCACCGTCGTGTGGCGCCGTGATCCGCCAAGGGGATTTGATAATGATGAAACGGAATCTGCTGGTCATCGGCCTGGCCGCACTGCTCAGCGCCTGTGGTTTTCAACTGCGCGGCACGGGCAGCACCCACTTCGCCCTGACCGAACTGAGCGTCAGCGGCCGCAATGCCTATGGGGAAAACGTTCAACAGGTGCGTGAGGCGCTGGAAAACAACGGTGTCAAGGTGTACCCCGGCGCCCCGTACAAGCTGGTTCTCGCCCGAGAAAGCGAAAAAACCCGCTCAGCCAGCTACACCAGCAACGGGCGCAATGCCGAGTACGAGCTGACCATGGGCATCGAATATGAGATCCGTGGCGCGAACAACCTGCTGCTGACCAGCAATGAACTCGAAGTTCAGAACTACTATCAGCAGGACAGCAACAACCTGATCGGTTCCGACCAGCAAGCCGCACAGTTGCGTGGCGAGATGCGTCGCGATCTGGTACAGCAACTGGTCACGCGCCTGAGCCTGATCACTCCGGAGCAACTCGACCAACTGGAGCAGACTGCCGTCGCCCGCGCACGGGCCGAGGCCGACGCAGAAGAAGCCGCGCGCAAAGCACGCGAAGCGCAGGTCGCGCCGCAGCAATCGCCCATCGAACTGCCGCGTCAGTGATGCTAACGGGCCGCTCAGCGCGGCCCGACTCCCTCGCCCATGAAACTGTCCCCCGCCCAGCTCGGCAAACATCTGCAAGGTGCGCTCGCACCGGTCTACGTCATCAGCGGTGACGAGCCCCTCCTGTGTCAGGAGGCTGCCGATGCGCTACGTAGTGCCTGCCGCCAGCAGGGTTTCGCCGAGCGCCTGGTGTTCAATGCCGAAGCCAACTTCGACTGGGGCAACCTGCTGCAAGCCGGTGCCAGCCTGTCGCTGTTCGCCGAGAAGCGGCTGATCGAACTTCGCCTGCCCTCAGGCAAGCCGGGCGACAAGGGCGCAGCGGCCCTGCTCGAGTATCTTGGCCGCCCGCCGGAAGACACCGTGCTACTGCTCAGCCTGCCCAAGCTCGATGGCAGCACGCAGAAAACCAAGTGGGCCAAGGCCCTGATCGAAGGCGCCAGCTCGCAGTTCATCCAGATCTGGCCGGTCGATGCCCATCAGTTGCCGCAATGGATTCGCCAGCGGCTCGCCCAGGCAGGACTGAGCGCCAGCCCTGACGCAGTGGACATGATCGCCGCACGCGTCGAAGGCAACCTGCTGGCGGCCGCCCAGGAAGTGGAAAAGCTCAAGCTGTTGGCAGAAGGCAGCCAGGTGGATGCCGAGACTGTCCAGGCGGCAGTGGCCGACAGTGCGCGCTTCGATGTCTTCGGCCTGATCGATGCGGCCCTCAATGGCGAAGCCGCGCACGCCCTGCGGATGCTCGAGGGGTTACGTGGCGAAGGCGTGGAAACGCCGGTGATCCTCTGGGCACTTGCGCGCGAACTGCGCCTGCTGGCCAGCCTGGCGCACCAGCATGCCCAGGGTGTGCCCCTGGAAAAGGCCTTTGCCAGCGCGCGCCCCCCGGTCTGGGACAAGCGCCGCCCGCTCGTGTCCAAAGCCCTGCAACGACACAGCAGCAAGCGCTGGGGGCAGCTATTGCTGCAGGCGCAACAGATCGATGCACAGATCAAGGGCCAGGCACCCGGCAACCCCTGGAGCGAGCTGGCCCTGCTGACCCTGCAACTCGCCGGGCAACGCCTGCGTCTCACCCAGTAGGGCGAGTGCAACCCGCCATTAACCAGACGGCCGGTTACACCCGCCCTACGGCCTGGACATTTTCTGTACAGCGGCGCATAGTCCGCGCCGCCTGCATCAGCGCAGGCAGCCTGCATGAGGACACGCCATGAGCAAGAAAACCGGCAAACGGCCGAACAAGGCCAAATCCATCGTCGCCCAGCCACTGTTCCGCTGCCGCCAGGAGCGACCACAGAAAGGCAAAGGCAGCTACCGCCGCGAAGCCTCCCACAACTGGGAGGCTTCTTGCTTTATGCGTCCTGCGATTTCGCTGATGGCCCTGTACCAGGCCCGAGCATGCTAAGGTAACTGCCTGCTTAGATCCCCTGAGATAGACATGCCATCCCAGTTTTCCCGTTCGCCCCTGGCCCTGCTTCCCCTCCTCCTGCTGGCAGCCTGCGCCCAGGCGCCTGCCGAGAATCTGCCGACCGCGACCAGCGTGCCGACGGCTCAGGTCAGCGACGTACCGACCCTTCTCAGTTTCGCCGACTGGCGCCAGGCGCTACGTGCTGAAGCACTGGAGAAAGGTATCGACGCCGCCGTCTTCGACCATGCCTTCAGCGGCATCATCCCTGACCCTGCGGTGATGAAAGCCGACAGCAGCCAACCGGAATTCACCCGCCCCGTCTGGGAATACCTCGACGGCGCCGTCTCGGCCAGCCGCATCGGCCGTGGTCGCGTGTTGCTCGCGCAGCACAACGTCATGCTGCGCCAGATCGAACAGCGCTATGGCGTCGATGCACCGATCCTGGTGGCGGTCTGGGGGCTGGAGAGCAACTTCGGCAACAACATCGGCAGCAACAGCGTGATCCGCTCCCTGGCCACGCTGGCCTTTGAAGGGCGTCGCCAGGGCTTCTGGCGCAACCAGTTGCTGGCTGCATTGCAAATCCTGCAGCACGGCGACATCCCCAGCGAGCGCATGGTCGGCTCCTGGGCCGGGGCGATGGGGCAGACGCAGTTCATGCCCACCACCTACAACGAACACGCCGTGGACTTCGACGGCGACGGCAAACGTGACCTGTGGACATCCTCGGGCGATGCCCTGGCCTCGGCAGCCCACTACCTGCAATCCTCGGGCTGGCAACGCGGTCAGCCTTGGGGCTTCGAGGTGCGCCTGCCCAAGCAGTTCGACTACTTCCACGCCGATCCGGATCAACGTCGCACCCTGGCCGAGTGGCAGGCACTCGGGGTGACGCCAGCCAGCAGCAGCAAAGGCGCAAGCCCGGACAGCCGCGCCACGCTGGTACTACCAGCCGGCCATCGCGGCCCGGCCTTCCTGCTGCTGGATAACTTCCGCAGCATCCTGCGCTACAACAACTCCACCTCGTACGCCCTGGCCATTGGCTTGCTCGCCGACAACTTCCTCAAGCCCAGCGAGATCCAGGCCAGCTGGCCGCGCGACGAACGCCAACTGGGCCGCAGCGAACGCATCGAGCTGCAGGAGCTACTGGCCAAGAACGGCTTCGATCCAGGCCCGGCCGACGGCATCATCGGTGCCAATACGCGCAAGGCCATCCGCCTGCTGCAACTGCAGCAGGGCGAAGCCGCTGACGGCTATCCGAACCTGGAATTGCTGGAACTGCTGCGCACGCGCTGAGCATCCCTGCCACGCACTCAGCGTGGCAGTGCGGCGACGATCAGCCGGCATCGGCCTTCCTGCCGCTGTGGTAAACTCCCCGGCGGCCAAAAGCCGCCCGCCCCATGGAGCCTCTACCGGAGCCCTGATTTCCGATGTCCGACACCTCCTCGTCCAAACCCGTCGCCAGCGGCGAAAAATTCCGCACCGCCCAAGGTATCACTGCGATCAAGGATGGTCAGAAACGCCGTGGCTCGGCCGAGCCTCAGGTGTTCGAGCCCAAGCCCAAATGGCTGCGGGTCAAGGCGCCGGGGGGCAGCCGCTTCGAGGCGGTCAAGCGCAACGTCGGCGAGCATCGCCTGAGCACCGTGTGCCAGGAGTCGCACTGCCCGAACATGGGCGAGTGCTGGTCCAACGGCACGGCCACCATCATGCTGATGGGCTCGGTGTGCACCCGCGCCTGCCGCTTCTGCGCCGTCGACACCGGCAACCCCAATGGCTGGCTGGATCTGGAAGAACCGCAGAACACCGCCAAGTCGGTGGAACTGATGGCGCTGCGCTACATCGTGCTGACCTCGGTGGATCGTGACGACCTCGACGACGGCGGCGCCAGCCATTACGCAGCCTGCGTGCGCGCGATCAAGGAAAACACCCCGCACGTGGTGGTCGAGGCTCTGACGCCCGACTTCGACGGCGACCATCAGGCCATCGAACGCGTGGTGGATTCGGGCCTGGAAGTCTTCGCGCAGAACGTCGAGACGGTCAAACGCCTGACCCACGTGGTTCGTGACCCGCGCGCCGGCTACGAGAAGACCCTCAAGGTACTCGAACACGCCAAGAAGCATCGCCCGGATGTGCTGACCAAGACCAGCCTGATGCTGGGCCTGGGTGAAACCGACGAAGAAATCATCGAAACCATGGATGACCTGCGCGCCATCGGCGTGGACATCCTCACCCTCGGCCAGTACCTGCAGCCAACCCGCAACCACCTCAAGGTGCAGCGCTGGGTCAGCCCGGAAGAGTTCAATCGTTTCCGTGACATCGGCCTGGAGAAAGGCTTCATGGAAGTCGCCGCCGGCCCATTGGTGCGCTCCAGCTACCGCGCTGATCGGGTGTTCGAGAAGAACAACCTGGGCCTCGCCGCACCGGTACCGGTGCCCGGCCAGGACGTCGATACCAGCCTGATTCCGGCGCTGAATCTGAACTGACAGCTATCACGGGATAAACGAAAGGGGGCGCCATGGCGCCCCCTTTCTTTTCTGCTGCTTAGCGATACCCCAGCCTGCCCCGCAGCGCCTGTTCCAGCCGTTTCGCCACCTCGTCGAACGCTGGCGGTGCTTGGAGCAGATCGCGCATCTGCACCATCTTCAGCCCGGCGTAACCGCAGGGGTTGATGCGCTGGAACGGCGTCATGTCCATATCCACGTTGAGCGCCAGACCGTGGAACGAGCAGCCACGGCTGACGCGCAGACCGAGCGAGGCGATCTTGTCGCCCGCCACATAGACGCCCGGCGCATCCGCCTTGGGCGCCGCCTCGATGCCATAGCCGGCGAGCAGGTCGACCAGGCTCTGTTCCATGGCGGTGACCAGCTCACGCACACCCAGATCGAGGCGACGCAGATCCAGCATCAGGTAGGCCACCAGTTGCCCTGGGCCGTGATAGGTCACCTGGCCGCCACGCTCCACCTGCACCACCGGAATGTCCCCCGGTGCCAGCAGGTGCTCGGCCTTGCCAGCCTGGCCCTGAGTGAATACCTGGGGATGCTGCAGCAGCCAGATTTCATCGGGCGACTGCTCATCGCGCTCACGGGTCAGCTGACGCATCGCATCCAGCGTGGGCTGATACTCGACCAACCCCAGGTGGCGCACGATGAGTTCGGGCATGCTCGTCACAGCACCATGTGCACGCGGCCGGTGGCGCGCAGGTCGACGTGAATCGCCTGCAACTGCTCGACGCTGGTGGCAGTGATCAGTACCTGCACGGAGAGGAAGTTGCCGTTGCGGCTATCGCGCAGCACCAGCGTCGAGGCATCCAGATCCGGCGCATGGCGCTGGATCACCTCGATTACCAGATCGGAGAAACCTTCACCTGCAGTGCCGATCACCTTGATCGGGTAACGCTCGCAGGGAAATTCGATTTTTGGGGCTTGAACGTCGGTATCGGTCATGGCGTCAGCGGGCTCGAAGCCCGTCCAGAAAGGGGCCGCTCCAGGTAAGAGCGGCCCGCGGTATCAATTGAAGAAGCCGAAGAAGAACAGCTTGATGCTGTCCCACAGGCGACGCAGGAAACCACCCTCTTCAACCGGCTCCAGGGCGACCAGATCGGCGCTGTGCACCACTTCGTCACCCAGCTTGACCTCGACCTTGCCGATCACGTCACCCTGAGCGATCGGGGCGCTCAGTTGCGGGTTGAGGGTCATGCCGGCCTGCAGTTTTTCCAGTTGGCCCTTGGGCATGGTCAGCGCCAGATCCTGCGCCAGACCGGCCTTGACTACGCTCTTCTGGCCTTTCCAGACGGTCGCCTGGGCCAGTTCGGTGCCCTTCTGGTAGAAGGTGCGGCTCTCGAAGAAGCGGAAGCCATAGGTCAGCAGCTTCTGGGTTTCGGCGGCACGGGCCTGCTCGCTGTTGGTGCCGAACACGGCAGTGATCATGCGCGCGCCGTCACGTACGGCAGAGGCCACCAGGCAGTAACCGGCTTCCTGGGTGTGGCCGGTCTTCAGACCGTCGACGGTCTTGTCGCGCCACAGCAGCAGGTTGCGGTTGGGCTGCTTGATGTTGTTCCAGAGGAAGTCCTTCTGCGAGTAGATGGCGTAATGGTCGGCATCTTCGTTGATGATCGCGCGCGCCAGGATGGCCATGTCATGAGCACTGGAATAGTGCTGCGGATCCGGCAGGCCGGTGGCGTTCATGAAGTGGGTATTCTTCATGCCCAGGCGCTCGGCAGTCGTGTTCATCATGTCGGCGAAGGCGTCTTCGCTGCCGGCGATGTATTCGGCCAGGGCGATGCTCGCGTCGTTGCCGGACTGAATGATCACGCCATGCAGCAGGTCGCCGACGCTGGCCTGGCTATTGACCGGCAGGAACATGGTCGAGCCGCCCGAACCGGCACCGCCGGTGCGCCAGGCATGCTCGCTGATGGTGACCATGTCTTTCTCGCCGATCTTGCCGGTTTGAATTTCCAGCGTGGCGATATAGGCCGTCATCAGTTTGGTCAGGCTGGCGGGCGGCAGGCGCTCGTCGGCTTTCTCGCCCACCAGCACCTGGCCGGTGGCGGCGTCCATCAGCACGTAGGCGGTAGCCGCCAGTTGCGGCGGTGCCGGTACGACCTGCGGGGTGGCCCAGACCAGTGGCGAAGCCAACAGGGTCAGGAAGAGGAAGGCACGTTGCGCGAAGCTGGTGATGTTCATCCGTCTCTCGAAAGTCGTTGCGTGGATTGTGAAGCGGCTCCGAAGGAGCCTTACCCGGCCGCCAAGCATGGTGACCCGTGGGTTAGTCCGGCCAATGCCGGTTTAGTGCCATCAGCCCCGAGAAGAAGTTCAAACCACCTTCATCGGGACTGGCGGGATCGAGTCAGTCCGCACGCACCAGCGTCGGCTGCCCAAGGTTGGCGAGGCGTACATTGCTTTGCAGCTTTTCAGCCTCGCCCTGGCTGCTGATCGGCCCCAGGCGCACCCGATGCAGTATCTGCTGGTCGCGCACCACTGAGCTGATGAACACCGGCACACTGGTCGTCTGGCTCAACTTGTCCTTCAACAGCTCCGCAGCGTCCGGATTGGCGAAGGCTCCCACTTGGAGATACAGGCCAGAAGCTGCGAGTGAATCGTTTTTTTTTGCGTCGATCTGCACCGGCACCACGGCCGCAGCGTGCTGCTCAGGCGGCGGCGAATACTGCTCGACCACCTGCGGCATGGCCTGGGCCACCGGTTGCGAGGTGATGGCCTTGGCCGGCTGGTTGTTGGCCAGTACCAGCGGCACCGGACGGCCCTGCTGAGCCCACCATTCGTGAGGATCGATCCCTTCGACCTTGACCCGAGCGGTGCCCTTCTCGGCATAGCCGAGCTTCTTCGCCGCGGCGAAGGACAGGTCGATGATGCGATCGGAATAGAACGGCCCGCGGTCATTGACCCGCAGGATCACGCTCTTGCCGTTTTCCAGATTGGTCACCCGAACGTAGCTGGGCAGGGGCAGGGTCTTGTGCGCGGCGGTCATGCCGTACAGGTCGTAGGTCTCGCCATTGGCAGTGGCCTGACCGTGGAATTTGGTGCCGTACCACGAAGCCGGGCCGACTGCCGAGTAGCGGCGTGCATCCTGGATCGGGAAATACTGCTTGCCCAGCACGGTGTAGGGCGCGGCCTTGACCGGGCCGTAGTGCGGCATCGGGATCGCGTCCTGGATCTTCGAGACGTCGACGTCCCACCAGGGCGCGCCATCGCGGTGCGGGCGGTTGAAATCATCCGGCCCGGAGAGACCTGCGTCCGACTGCACCACCGGTTGCGTCGAGCGATGGGACGAGCAACTGGCCACCAGCAACGCGGCGGCGATGCATGCCCCCAATGGCAGCAGCTTCCTGGAACGGCTCATTGTTTACCCCGCGCTTGCACCAGCAGTTCGGCCAGTTGGTTGACGGCCATGGCGTACATGACGCTGCGATTGTAGCGGGTGATGACGTAAAAGTTGGGCAAACCGAGCCAATACTCGTCGCCTTCGGCACCTTCCAGACGAAACGCGGTGACCGGTACGTCGTCAGCCAGCACGTCGGCACTGTGCCAGCCGAGCGCACGCAGTTCACCCACGCTCTTCACCGGATCGAGGCCTTCGGTCAGGCCCTCGTCGACGCGCTCGCCACTGACCTGGGCGCGGCTGGCCACCTGGCCGCCGGCCTGCCAGCCATGACGCTGGAAGTAGGTGGCGACGCTGCCAATGGCATCGGTCGGGTTGTTCCAGATGTTGATATGGCCATCGCCATCGAAGTCCACGGCGTAGGCACGGAAGCTGCTCGGCATGAACTGCGGCAGGCCCATGGCGCCGGCGTAGGAGCCCTTGAGCGAAAGCGGATCGACCTGCTCCTCGCGCGTCAGCATGAGGAACTCGCGCAGCTCCTTGCGGAAGAACGGCGCACGCGGCGGGTAGTCGAAGGCCAGGGTCGACAGCGCATCCATTACCCGGTAGCTGCCGGTATTGCCACCGTAGAAGGTTTCCACGCCGATGATGGCGACGATGAACTGAGCGGGCACGCCATAGTCGGCCTCAGCCTTCTCCAGGGCTGCCTGGTTTTTCCGCCAGAAGTCCACGCCCTGGGCGATACGCTTGTCGGTAATGAAGATTGGCCGGTATTCCTTCCACGGCTTAACCCGCTCAGCCGGTCGCGAAATCGCGTCGAGGATGGCCTGCTTGCGCTGCACCTCGGCGAACAGGCTGACCAGTTGCTCGCTGGCAAAACCATAGTCACGGGTCATTTCCGTTATGAACTCGGTCACCTGCGGCGAACCGTCGTAGTCGGCTGCCAACACCTGGGCGCCGCTGCCGAGCAGACCGGTCAGGCCGATCCCCATGAACGTCCTGGCCGCCCAGTTGCGCAATGCATGCATTAACTCAAAACCCCCAAATCAAACCTGAGCGATCCACTTCCTGTGGGTATGGATCGCCATCAATATCCCGAAGCCTGACAACAGCGTCACCAGATGGGTTCCGCCGTAACTAATGAACGGCAAGGGCACTCCCACCACGGGAAGCAAGCCACTGACCATGCCGATGTTGACGAAGACATAGACGAAGAAGGTCATCGTCAGAGCGCCCGCCAGCAGCTTGCCGAACAGTGTCTGTGCCTGCGCGGTGATCACTAGGCCGCGCGCGATCAGCAGCAGGTACAACAGCAGCAACAGGCAGACGCCCACTAGGCCGAACTCTTCGGCGAGCACGGCAATGATAAAGTCCGTATGGCTTTCCGGCAAAAAATCCAAGTGCGACTGAGTGCCCAGCAGCCAGCCCTTGCCCAGCACACCGCCGGAGCCGATGGCGGCCTTGGACTGGATGATGTTCCAGCCAGAGCCCAGCGGATCGCTCTCCGGATTGAGGAAGGTCAGCACGCGACGCTTCTGGTAGTCGTGCATGAGGAAAAACCACATGCCCACGGCAATCGGCACCACAGCCGCCGCCGCGCCGAGAATCCAGCGCCACTGCAGCCCCGCCATGAACACGACGAAACCACCCGAGGCGAGAATCAGCAGCGAGGTGCCCAGATCCGGCTGCTTGGCGATCAGCACCACCGGCACGATGATCATGGCCAGACTGACGACGATGTGCTTGAAGCGCGGCGGCAGGTTGTGCCGCGCCAGGTACCAGGCGATGGTCATGGGCATGATGATCTTCATGAACTCCGCCGGCTGGAAGCGAATCACCCCGGGGATGTTGATCCAGCGCGTGGCGCCCATCGCGGTGTGCCCCATCACCTCGACCACCATCAACAGGGAGACGCCGACCAGATAACCCAGCGGCACCCAGCGCGCCATGAAACGCGGATCGAACTGGGCGATGGCGATCACCGCGACGATGCCGATACCGAAGGAGGATGCCTGCTTGATCAGCAGGTCGACGTTCTTGCCGCTGGCCGAATAGAGCACGAACAGGCTGCCGGCACCGAGCAGCAGCAGGAGCAACAGCAGCCAGCCGTCGATGTGCATGCGCTGCAGCAACGTGGCGCGACGGCGCAGCACGTCATCATCGGACAGGGATCTGTCGAAATTGCCCTTCATCGCTGGCTGACCTCGGTTTTCTGCGGGGTGGCGTATTCCGCCTTGAGCTGGCCGTTCTCGTCCAGCAGCCAGGCATCCATCACCTCCTTGACCACAGGCGCCGCGACGCCGGAACCGGATTCGCCGTTCTCCACCATCACCGATACGGCGATCTGCGGGTTGTCGACCGGGGCGAAGCCGATGAACAGGGCATGGTCACGATGCCGCTCCTGCAGTTTTTCGCGGTTGTATTTCTCGCCCTGGCGGATGGCAACCACCTGGGCCGTACCGCTCTTGCCGGCGATGCGGTAGACCGCGCTATCACCCACTTTGCGCGCGGTGCCACGCGGGCCGTTCACCACCTGTTCCATGCCGTGGATACCGTAGTCCCAGTATTTGGGATCACGCAGCACGATGTCCGGCATCGGGCTGGGGTCGATGGGCTGCTGACCGTCGATGGTCTTGGCCAGGTGCGGGCGAATCCACTTGCCATGAGTCGCCATCAGTGTGGTCGCTTGTGCGAGCTGCAGCGGCGTGGTCTGCATGTAGCCCTGGCCGATACCCAGAATCAGGGTTTCGCCGGGATACCAGGGTTGGCGATAGCGGGCTCGCTTCCAGTCACGCGACGGCATCAGGCCGGAGGTTTCCTCGAACATGTCCAGCGCCACACGCTGGCCGAAGCCGAAGCGGCTCATGTAGGCATGCAGGCGATCGATGCCCATCTTGTGCGCCAGATCGTAGAAATAGGTGTCGTTGGAACGGGCGATGGCCAGGTCGAGATCGATCCAGCCGTCACCGGTGCGGTTCCAGTTGCGGTATTTGTGGCTGTTGTTCGGCAACTGATAGAAGCCGGGGTCGAACACCCGCGTCTGTGGGGTGACCACGCCGGCATCGAGACCGGACACCGCCACCATCGGCTTGACCGTCGAGCCCGGCGGATACAGGCCGCGCAGCACGCGGTTGTACAGCGGCTGGTCGATGGAATCACGCAGCTCGCCATAGGCCTTGAAGCTGATGCCGGTGACGAAGGGGTTGGGGTCGAAGCTGGGCTGACTGACCATGGCCAGCACTTCGCCAGTCTTCGGCTGAATCGCCACCACGGCACCACGGCGCCCGCCGAGCGCTTTCTCGGCGGCTTCCTGCAGGCGCGCATCGAGGGTCAGGACGATGTCCTTGCCCGGTTTGGGATCGATACGGTTGAGCACGCGCAGCACGCGACCGCGCGCGTTGGTCTCGACCTCTTCGTAGCCCACCTCGCCGTGCAGCTCGTCCTCGTAGAAGCGCTCGATACCGGTCTTGCCGATGTGGTGGGTACCGGCGTATTCGGTCGGGTCGAGGCGCTTGAGCTCCTGCTCGTTGATGCGCCCGACATAACCGACAGAATGAGCGAAGTGCTCCTTCTGCGGGTAATGCCGCACCAGTTGCGCGGCCACCTCCACGCCGGGCAGGCGGAACTGGTTCACCGCCACACGAGCGATCTGTTCTTCGGACAGCTCGAACAGGATCGGCACCGGTTCGAACGGGCGGCGGCCCTGGCGCACACGGCGCTCGAACAGCGCACGGTCGTCCTCGGTCAGTTCCAGCACCTCGACCACGGTATCCAGTACCTGCTGCCAGTCACCCGCGCGTTCGCGGGTCACGGTCAGGCTGAAGCTGGGTCGGTTGTCGGCGATGATCACCCCATTGCGGTCGTAGATCAGCCCACGTGTAGGCGGTATCGGCTGCACGTGGATGCGGTTGTTCTCCGCCAGGGTGGAGTGATAGTCGAACTGCACCACCTGCAGGTAGTACATGCGGGCGATCAGCACACAGGTCAGCAGCAGCACCACCACGCCGCCGATGATCACCCGGCGCTTGACCAGGCGAGCGTCCTTTTCGTGATCCTTGAGGCGAATCGGCTGCGGCATGACTACTTGATCACTTGTGGTACGGGTGGCCGGACAGCACGGTCCAGGCACGATAGATCTGCTCACCGATGAGGATGCGCACCAGCGGATGCGGCAAGGTCAACGGCGACAACGACCAGCGCTGCTCGCTGCGCGCACACACCTCCGGCGCCAGCCCTTCCGGGCCGCCGACCATGAGGTTGACGGTACGCGCATCCAGACGCCAGCGCTCCAGCTCGGCCGCCAGTTGCTCGGTGCTCCATGGCTTGCCATGGACTTCCAGGGTAACGATACGTTCCCCCGGCTGCACCTTGGCCAGCATTGCCTCGCCCTCCTGACGAATCAGGCGGTTGACGTCGGCGTTCTTGCCCCGGGTGTTCAACGGAATCTCGACCAGATCCAGCGGCAACTCGGCCGGCAGGCGCTTGACGTACTCCTGCCAGCTCTCCTCGACCCAACGCGGCATGCGCGAACCGACGGCGATCAGCTTGATCCGCATTACTCGGCGCTGTGCTGGGCGCGGCTCTGCTCGGCACCCTGCCACAGGCGCTCGAGGTCGTAGAACTGGCGAGCGGTCGGCAGCATGACGTGGACGACGATATCGCCCAGGTCGAGCAGTGCCCATTCGCCGCTGTCCAGGCCTTCGCTGCCGATGGCGCGGACACCCTGCTCCTTGACCTTCTCCAGCACGTTGTCCACCAGCGCCTTGACCTGACGGCTGGAGCTACCGCTGGCGATCACCATGAAATCGGTGATGCTGGTCTTTTCCTTGACGTCGATGACGGTGATGTCGGTGGCCTTGATTTCTTCCAGCGCGGCGACGGTGATCTTGACCAGCTCTTCGCTGGGCATGTTCTGACTCTTCATAGGTAACTCGTTTGCCTCATGTAATGGATGCGCGCTCGCGCGACATCTCAAGCGTTCGGCGCACCATAAAGCTGGTGCGCCTGGATATAGGCCAGTACCGCGTCCGGCAGCAGATAACGCGCCGATTTACCGCTGGCCAGCAATTGCCGGATCTGGGTGGCAGACACCGCCAGCGGCGTCTGCCAGATGAAACTGATCTGCCCGCCAGCCCCGGTCAGGCTCAACGGGTCGCTGACGCTACGCGCCGCCAGCAGATCGCGCAGCGCCTCGGGCGCCTCGCTATCGGCATCCGGCCGCTGCAGCACCAGCAGGTGGCAGTGTTCGAGCAGTTCCTGCCAGCGATGCCAGCTGGGCAGGCTGCAGAAGGCATCCCAGCCAACCAGAAGAAACAGCTGATCATCCGCCGCCAGCTCGCTGCGCACCGACTCCAGGGTGTCGACCGTGTAGGACGGACGATCCCGACGCAACTCACGGTCGTCGACCGACAGCCTCGGTTCGCCGGCCACCGCCAGTTCGACCATGGCCAGACGCTGTTCGGCGCTGGCCTGCGGCGCCTGCCGGTGTGGCGGACGGGCGCTGGGGATCAGCCGTAGCTCGTCGAGCAGCATGAACTCGGCCACTTCCAGCGCCGCACGCAGATGCCCGATGTGCACCGGGTTGAAAGTACCGCCGAGCAGGCCGATACGTCGGGCGCCGAGTCCGTTCATTTATGTGCGAATGTGTCCGTCGCCGAAGACCACGTACTTCTGGCTGGTCAGCCCGTCCAGACCAACCGGGCCACGCGCATGCAGCTTGTCGGTGGAAATGCCGATCTCAGCGCCCAGGCCGTACTCGAAACCATCGGCAAAACGGGTCGAGGCATTGACCATCACCGACGCGGAATCCACCTCGGTGAGGAAGCGCCGCGCGTCGGTGAAGTTCTCGGTGATGATCGAGTCGGTGTGCTGCGAGCCGTAGTGGTTGATGTGCTCGATGGCCGCATCCAGCGAATCGACGATGCGAATCGCCAGGATCGGCGCGTTGTACTCGGCAAACCAGTCGTCCTCGCTCGCTTCCAGCACATCACTGCCGAGCAGCGCGCGGGTGGCGGCATCACCGCGCAGCTCCACCCCCTTGTCGCGGTAGATGGCGGCCAGCGGCGGCAGTACGCGCGCGGCGATGGCTTCATGCACTAACAGGGTTTCCATGGCATTGCACGGCGAATAGCGCTGGGTCTTGGCGTTGTCGCAGACGCGGATGGCCTTGTCGAGATCGGCGGCAACGTCGACATAGACATGGCAGACGCCGTCCAGGTGCTTGATCACCGGCACCTTGGCGTCGCGGCTGATGCGCTCGATCAGGCCCTTGCCGCCACGCGGCACGATCACGTCGACGAACTCCGGCATGGTGATCAGCGCGCCCACGGCAGCGCGATCGGTGGTTTCCACCACCTGCACGGCGGCGGCTGGCAAGTCAGCCTCGGCCAGGCCCTGCTGGATGCAGCGGGCAATCGCCTGGTTGGAATGAATGGCCTCGGAACCGCCACGCAGGATGGTGGCGTTGCCGGACTTCAGGCACAGGCTGGCGGCATCGATGGTCACGTTCGGCCGCGACTCGTAGATGATGCCGATCACGCCCAGCGGCACGCGCATCTTGCCCACCTGGATACCGGACGGCAGGTAGCGCATGCCTTCGATCTCGCCAATCGGATCGGGCAGCGTGGCGACCTGGCGCAGGCCCTCGATCATCGAGTCGATGACCTTTGGCGTCAGCGCCAGGCGGTCGACCATGGCTGGCTCCAGGCCGCTGGCGCGCGCGGCGACCAGATCCAGCTCATTGGCGGCGGCAAGCTCGGCGCGGGCGGCGTCGAGGGCGTTGGCGGCGGCCTGCAGGGCGCGATTCTTCTGCGCGGTGCTGGCCCGGGCGAGCACCCGCGAGGCCTGGCGGGCAGCCTGGCCCAGGCGGGTCATGTAGTCGTGCACGGACTCGGTCATGGCGGCGGAGGTCTGACGGTTGAAAAAAGGGGCTGATTATAGCCGGCCCGCGTCCCCGCGCACAGCCACGCCCGGCAAGCGGTCGGCAATCACTTGAAACCAGGGTTTGCGCCGCCTCTCGGGTAGACAGCCCGTTCGTGCCATGCCGTCGGTAACACGCCACGCCCAGCGCCAGAGCGACACCTGGCGCAACGGTGACACCCATGGCCAGGTGCCACCCGAAGGTTGGGTAAACAAAAACGGGGCGACTGTTTACCTTGGCAATCAAGCCCCGCCCGCTTCGCTGCCTCCAGCGCACCGGCGCCGCTGCTGCCATCAACACATGAAGTTGTCAGAGGCCCGCCATGCGCTACCGCACCCACTACAACGCCAGCCTGCTGAGTGGCGCACCGGATGTACTGACCATCGATGGCTGGCACCTGCAGTACCTGGCCTTTGCGAGCCGCGAGCGCGATGGGCGAGCGCCAGTGCTGCTGCTCGGCGGTGCCTTCCAGAGTTTTCGCTCATTCGCCCGCGAGGTCGACGAACTGCTGCGCGCCCATCCGGTGATCCTCCTCGACCTGCCGAGCCAGGGTGGCAACGCACAGCTCGCAGCCGAACTGAGCCTGGAGCAGTTGGCCGACCTGATCGCCGGATTCGTCGAACAATTGCAACTGCCAGCGCTGATGCCCATAGGTCTGTCCTACGGTTCGGCCCTGGCCGCCCTGTTCGCCGCGCGCCACCCGCAACATTGTGCGCGCCTGCTGCTTTCGGGCATCGCCGCCTTCGGCCGACCAGGCGCCCGGCGGCTATTGGAGGAAGGCTTGGAACTGCTCGACGAGGGGCGCATGAGCGAATTTGCCCAGGGCGCAGTGACCAACCTGCTCAACCCCCTGCACCTGCAGGACACCGGCATCGCACCGGTGTTTCGCAAGGCGCTGCTGCGGCAGATCCAGCGCCTGAGTCCAACAGAGATCGAGCGCTACCGGCAGAACAGCCTGCGCCTGCTGGCCTTCAAAGGCTTCGCCCGTCATCCACTCTGCCCGACGCTGGTGCTGGCCGGTGAACACGATCACTTCACCCAGCCCTGGGAGCACGCCCGCTTCGCCGCATCCTGCCCGCGCGCCGAGTTCGCCCTGATCCACCAGGCCGATCACCTGGCCCAGTTCGAGCGGCACGACGCCTGCGCAGCCCTGTATCAGCCGTTTCTCGCCGGCCACCGGCTGCCACTGCGTGCGGCTGGCAGCACCCGCGTGCCGCGCGAGCACTGGCTGACCCTGGAAAAGCGCAGCGAACCCAGGCGCGCGCCTCTGCAGCGCCAAGCCCTGCTGCGCCACGCCAGCGGTCAGCAGTGGCCCGTGGAACTCGACGAGCTCGGCTTCTTTGGCGGACATCTGCACGGCGACTTGCCGGCCGACCTGCCCCAGCGCGGCTGGCAACTGCATCAACCCGGACTTGCGCCATTGGCGCTACTGCCCCTGCGCCGCAACGACCAGGGCCTGGCTTTCGTCTTCGCCCATACCGAGGCCGAAGCCAGCCTGGCACTGGCCGAGCGCATCCACCCGGCACCGCTGCCGGCGGTGGCCTGCGCCTAGGCTCACACCCGCGCCTGAATCACCCGCACCAGGCCCGGCGCACGCGCAGGCTCCAGACCCAGGCTGGCCGAGTCGGCAGCCGGATCCAGCACCTGAGCCTGCCTGAAGCCACAGCGCTGAAAGCCCGCGACGATCTCGGCGTGGTCGCGATAGTGCAGCGGGTAACTGCCCCGGGTGAGCCGGCCGATCAGCTCGACGCCCCAGCGCAACTGGCGGTAGCGCGGATGCTCGCGCAGATCAGGATAAAGGTCGGTGACATAGCTGGCCTCGGCGAAGCCGCGCAGTTGCTCGGCCAGGCGCGTCCAGAACGCTTCGACGACCGCCAGAGGGAAGTAGTTGACCAGGCCTTCGGTGATCACCAGCAGCGGCCGCCGATGATCCAGCTCGGCGAACAGACTGGCCAGGCCATGCGTCCCCCGCTCGGCGAGGATGTCCACGCTGCGCACCTGATGCTCAAGGCTCAACCAACCCGCCTCGCGCAGCAGCAGGCGCTTGCGCGCAGCCATGGCCGGCAAGTCCGCCTCCATGTAGCGCACATGCGGATAATGCTGGCGGAAGCGCCGCCCGCGCGGCGACAGGCCACAGGCGATTTCCACCACCTGGCAGACACCGTCTTGTTCGATGGCCTTGCGCAGCAGCGCATCAATCTGCAGGTGGCGCTGCAGCAGCAGCCGTTCGATATCCAGGCCGAAGCCCGCTCGCGCGCCCCAACTGAGCGGCCAGAGCAGGCGATGCACGAAGCGGCCGAATGGGGTCACGAAGGTCGGATCGGAGAGTTGATGGCGATACCAGACGTAACCGGTGTAATGCGCCGACGGACTGATATGGGCACTGCTGACTCGGGCGCGTTCAGGCATTTTTAAGATACTTGTTGTTATGCTCGCCGCCCCAGATTAGATCGCCGCGAGCCCCTTCGACAGATCATGCCCGCCGAACCCACCCTTAGTTTGCCCTGGCCCGGCGCACGCCCGCTGGCCGACGCCTTCTTCGACCGCGACGCACAGCAAGTGGCGCAGGAGCTGCTCGGCAAGGTGATCCGCCACCGCGCCGGCGACCTCTGGCTCAGCGCGCGGATCATCGAGACCGAAGCCTACTACCTGGTCGACAAAGGCAGCCACGCCTCGCTCGGCTACACGGAAAAACGCAAGGCACTGTTCGCAGATGGCGGGCATATCTACATGTATTACGCACGCGGCGGCGACTCGCTGAACTTCAGCGCGCACGGCCCGGGCAATGCGGTGCTGATAAAGACGCTGATGCCCATTATGGTTTTGTCTTAACTAATTTCTTGGAGTTGTTATGGCCATCGAAGCAGCTTGTGACTATCTCGAAGTCACTGTAAAACCGACTATTCAAGAGTTCTTAAGTGATACTTCCGACGTACGTAAAGGAAGGCTTGCTGCCATTGTCCTGTATCACGTTCGGGACTATCTAGAATTGAGCGGCGATAAAACACCGGAGAAAACATTAACGGCAAAAAATGAAAAACTGATGGCGGAAACCATCAGGGCCGCCGCTAATGCAAGCAAACACTTTCAGTTAACAAAATTCAATCCGATTGCCAGCAGTGCAGCCCAAGTGATGGCCGAGAGAAATGAGGGGTTGTTCTGTGCACCTTTCAGTGAGGCTGTTTTTGCGGAGTCAAATGACGTTCATTTAATCCTAGATGAAGATAAAAAGACCGAGTATGGATGTGTAGCCGTTAGATTAGCTACCGCAGTGAAGTTCATGCAAGACTACTGGGAGCGACGTCTAGAAGACCCATCCTAATCACCATCTTCATAAATACGTGCAGTCACTACCTTTCGATTTTCTGGTATGTGGACGGGCGATGAAAAATTACAGGTTAAATCTACCCGTCTTGATCAAGTCCGCACACCCGTGGATCGACGCGGTCAGCGGCGCCGATTCCCTGGCCGCCATGCAGCGCAACAATCCCGACAGCCAGGGCCGAGCGCGCCCGCCCGAACGCCTGTGCGCCGGGCAGACGCTGCTGTGCAAGGCGCTCGGTCTGAAGGTGCCGGACTGGGATGCACAGCGTTTCGACCTGACCCGCCTGTTCGTCGAGGATGTCGGCGAGCGCCCACAGCAGATCATCCAGTGCGCGCGCCTGGGCATCCCCCACGGGCGCGACGAACACCTGCCCTACCGTTTCGTCGATGCGGCCTACGCCCGCCATTGCACGCGCAACCCGCTGCGTCGTGGCCAGGTCGAAGGTCGCGACTATCAGTTGATCACTTCTTGTGGAGGTGCCGCATGAGCGCCTGGCTCGACACACTGACCAGTTGGCTGGGCAGCAACCCCGAGTGGCTGGGCCTGGCGATCTTTCTCATCGCCCTGCTCGAATGCCTGGCATTGGTCGGCATCGTCCTGCCGGGCGTGCTGTTGCTGTTCAGCGTTGCCCTGCTCGCCGGCAGCGGCGTGCTCAGTCTGTGGCAGACGCTGCTGCTGGCCTATGCCGGCGGCTTGTGTGGCGATGCGCTGTCCTACGCCCTGGGCCGGCGCTTCCAGAACAGCATCACGCGCCTGCCGATCCTGCGCAGCCATCCGCAGTGGCTGGTGCATGCCGAGACGTACTTCCGCCGCTACGGCGTGGCCAGCCTGCTGGTCGGACGCTTCATCGGCCCACTGCGCCCGATGCTGCCGCTGGTCGCCGGCATGCTGAACATGCCGCTGGTTCGCTTCATCGCCGTCACCCTGGTGGCGGCGGCTGGTTGGGCCGTGGCCTATATACTGCCGGGCTGGGCCACCGGTGCGGCGCTGCGCCTGCCGATGGCGCAAGGTTTCTGGACGGAAGCGGCGGTGCTGCTGGTGGCCCTGGCCGTGATCCTGCTGCTGACCATCCAGGCCAGCCTCACGGAAAAACGCCGCGCCAGCCTGATCGCTGGCGGGCTCAGCCTGCTTCTGCTGTTGGGGATGATGCTCGGCTGGCCGCACCTGGAGGCGCTCGACCAGGGCCTGCTGACCCTGGTGCAGGAGCAACGCCACCCCGAGCTGGACAAGTGGATCGTCGCATTGACACGCCTGGGCGACTTCCGCACGCAACTGATCGCCGCCGTGGTGCTGGGCATCCTGCTGCTGGCAGCCCGGCAATGGCGCCACCTGCTGTTCGCCGGCTCGACCCTGCTGCTCACGGCCCTGGCCAATGCCACCTTGAAGAACAGCTTTGCCCGCGCCCGCCCGGACATTCTCAGCGATCCGCTGACCAGCTTCAGCTTTCCCAGCGGCCACAGTTCGGCGTCGTTCGCCTTCTTCCTGGTGCTGGGCGTGCTGGCCGGGCGTGGCCAGTCCGCGCGCCTGCGCCTGGCCTGGCTGGTGGTGGCGAGCCTGCCGGCGCTGGCCATCGCCCTGTCGCGGGTCTACCTCGGCGTGCATTGGCCCAGCGACATCATCGCCGGCGCCCTGCTGGCCTCGGCGGTGTGCGGCCTGAGCCTGGCCTTCTGGCAACATCAGAGCACATTGCCGCCGCTGCCGGCGCGCCTGTGGTGGCTGGTACTGCCGGCCTGCCTGGCGGTACTCGGCGGCATGGCCACCTGGCAGTTGTCGGCGGCTTTGCTGCGCTACAGCTATTGAAGTCAGGCGTCGCCCTGCAGCTGTTCGAGCAACACCTGCAGGCGCTCCAGACGCAGGGTCGGATCGTCCTGCTGCAGCAGTTCGAGTTTCTGCGCCGGCTCCAGCGGCAACAGGTAAGCCAGTTGGTTGGCCAGTTGCTGCTGACCGTCGACCAGGCTGGCCATGCCCAAACCGGCCACCAGCGGGTGCTCGGCCAATGCCGTGAGCAGCGCGGCCAGGTCGGCGTGCTCGGGCAGCAGCGGGCAATCGGCCTGCTCGTCCAGCCAGTGCACCTCGGCCAGGGTCAACTGATCGGGCAACACCTGGGCACGCTCCACACGAAAACGGCGGCCGCCTTCGACACGAATGCCCAGCAGACCATTGGGCCGCTGCTGAAAATCACGCACCAGCGCTTCGCAACCGACGGCAGCGAACTCACTGGCGGCCTCGCCCACTTCCCGCCCCTCGACGATGCACACCACGCCGAAGCCGCTGCCCTGCTTCATGCAGCGGCTGATCATGTCCAGATAGCGCGCCTCGAATATCTGCAAGTCGAGCATGCAGCCGGGAAACAGCACGGTATTGAGCGGAAACAGAGGCAGGTTCATCGGCAGGCGGCCTTGCGCAGCTTATCGGTGCTGCGCAGTGTGCCAGAGAGCAGCGGCTGACTCACACCAGCAGGGCGATGGCCAGCGGCAGCAGCACAGCGGTGATCACCCCCATCAGGCTCATCGCCAGGGCGGCGAAGGCGCCGCACTCGTCGCTCTCCTGCAGCGCGCGTGCCGTGCCCACGGCATGGGCGGTGATGCCGAGTGCCATGCCCTGCGCGGCCGGGTGATGCACACGGCACAGGCGCAGGACGGACGGCCCGACGATGGCGCCGATGACCCCGGTGATCATCACGAACACCGCAGCCAACGCGGCAATGCCACCGATCTGATCGGCCACCAGCATGGCAATCGGCGAGGTCACCGACTTCGGCGCCATGCTCATCAGCATGATGTGCTCGGCGCCGAACACCCAGGCCAGGCCGACACCCATTACGGTGGCGAAGGTGCCAGCCAGCGCCAGGGTGATGATGATTGGCCAGAACAGCTGGCGAATGCGCCGCAGGTTCAGGTACAGCGGCACGGCCAGGGCCACGGTGGCCGGGCCGAGCAACAGGGTCAGTGCGGCCACGCTGTTCTTGTATTCGGCGAAGCTCAGGCCGCTGAGCAGAAGGATGCCGATCACCGTCAGCATGGACACCAGCACCGGCTGCAGGAACACCCAGCGCGTGCGTTCGTAGGCGGCCATGGCCACCTGGTACGCGCCGAGGGTGATGCCGATGCCGAACAGCGGGTGATGAGTCAGCGCCTGCCAGGCGCCCAGCCAATCCGCAGTCATGCGTCCTCCCGACGTTGCTGGCGTTCGATCAGTTTCTGCATCAGCCAGCCGGCGAAGGCCACCGAGACCAGCAGCGACAGCAGCAAGGCACCGGCCACCGACCAGAAGTCAGCGGCGATATCGCTGGCGTAGGCCATCACGCCCACCGCCGGCGGCACCAGGATCAACGGCAGGTATTTGAGCAGGCTGCTGGAGGCGACACTGAGCGACTCGCCCACCTCGCCGCGCAGCATGAGAAAGACGAACAGCAGCAGCATGCCGATGATCGGCCCCGGCAGCATGGGCAGTAACAATACGTTGAGGACGGTGCCGAGCAATTGGCACAACACCAGCCAGGACAGGCCGCGCAGCAGCATGGTTGAGGTCTCCAGAAAACGAGCGATGGCCGCAGAGGGGGATCCGGGCATCCTTGAGGGCATGTCGGCCATTATAGGGCACCTCTAAAAACGTAGGCGAGGCAGCCAGCGCAAGGCAAAAACAGGCGAAAAAGCGCAGTTTACGAATGCTAAATGAGCATTTTGAGCCTGTTTTTAACGCCGCGATGGCAACGCAGGTAGTTTTTAGAGGTGCCCTGTAAGCGCGATGCCTCGCTCTGGCCTTCCTCTTGCTTCTTCAGCCTGGCCTATGCCGCGTCATTCAGTACGCCTAGGCAGGCTTGACCAGCTGCCGCCCCCATGCTGATCTAGCTCGCAGCGGTTCCACGTAGACAAGAAAAAAACCTGCGTCCTCAAGGAGGAAACATGCCGTTAGTACCCGTAGCAGAACTGAAGGATCACGTCGGCAAGGAGCTCGGCAAGTCCGACTGGCTGACCATCGACCAGCAACGCATCAACCAGTTCGCCGAATGCACCGGCGACCACCAGTTCATCCACGTCGATCCGGAAAAGGCCAAGCACACCCCGTTCGGCAGCACCATCGCCCACGGATTCCTCTCGCTGTCGCTGATTCCCATGCTGATGGAAAACATCATGGTGCTGCCGCAGGGCCTGAAGATGGCGGTCAACTACGGCATGGACAGCGTGCGTTTCATCCAGCCGGTGAAGGTGGATTCGCGCGTGCGCCTGGTGGTCACCCTGACCGACGCCAACGAGAAGAACCCCGGACAATGGCTGCTCAAGGCACGTGCCGTGCTGGAGATCGAAGGCCAGGAAAAACCGGCCTATATCGCCGAACCGCTGACCCTCTGTTTCGTCTGACCCCTCCGGCGGGCCTGCATGGCCCGCCTCGCCTCGCACGCCGATCACCGCCCCTGGATTGTCTACTGCAGCAGCACGCGCCCGCATGCATGGGGCATACTGCGTGCCGTTGTTCTCGACCAGGATGTCCGTCATGACCTCGATGCCCCTGCGCCTCGCGCCCTTTTGCCTGAGCCTGCTGCTCGTCGCCTGCGATGACGTGCGCCAGGTACTGCCGCCCAATGCCGTGCTGCCAGATGGCGGGCAATACCGCGGCGAACTGGTGAATGGTCTGCTGCAAGGCGCCGGCAGGCTCGATTACCGCAATGGCAGCTGGTTCATCGGCCAGTTCAAGGACGGCTTGCTGGAAGGCCCGGGCGAATGGCAGGGGCCAGGCGGCGAGCACTACCAGGGCGAGTTTCATGAGGGCATGTTCCATGGCCAGGGCGTGCTCACCTACAGCGACGGCAGCCGCTACGAAGGCGGTTTCGCGCGCAACCGATTCAACGGCGAAGGCGTGCTGGAACAACCCGGGCAACGTTATCAGGGCGAGTTTCGCGATGATCACTTCAACGGCCTGGGCACGCTGACGCTCACTGACGGCAGCAACTTCCAGGGCCAGTTCGTCAACGGCCAGCCCGACGGCCAGGGCGTGCGCAAGGATGGCTACGGCAACCAGTACAGCGGCCAGTTCAGCCAGGGCCTGCTCAATGGCCAGGGCAGCTATACCGGCAGCGATGGCGATGCCTACAGCGGCGGTTTCCAGAACGGCGAATTCAACGGCAAGGGCCGCTACCAGAGTGCGGGTGGCGACGTCTGGGCCGGGGAGTTCGTCGACGGCGTGATGCAGGGGGCCGGCGAATACATCGGCGCCGATGGCAGCCGCTATCTGGGCCAGTTCGAAGACTGGCAGTACGAAGGCGAAGGCCTGCTGACGCTGGCCGATGGCAGCGTCTACCAGGGCCATTTCTCCGCTGGCGAATACAGCGGCGAAGGCCGCCTGGATCAGGCCGATGGCACGCGCCAGGCCGGTACCTGGCAACGCGGCCGGCTGATTCGCGACGCCGAAGGTCGCCTGCTGCCGGACAGCCTCGAACAAGGCCTACTCAACCAGGGGCGCCTGCTCGAAGAGGCCATTGCCGCCACCCCCGCCTCGACCCCGACGCGCGAACTCTATGCCCTGACCCTGGCCGGCGATGGCAAGCAGAGCGTGTTCATGCGCGAGGCCGACTACGTTGCCCGCCTGCTGCGCGAACGCTTTGGCGCCTATGGCAGCATCACCCTGGTCAACCACCGCGACCACCTCGCCGACCGCCCGCTGGCCACGCGCGAGAACCTGGCGCGCGCGGTCCAGGCCATCGCCGAACGCAGCGGTGCGGAAGATCTGGTGTTCATCTACCTGACCAGCCACGGCTCGCGCCATCACGAACTGAACCTCGACCAGCCACGCCTGCAACTCGACGATCTGCCGGCCAGCGAACTGGCCGCCGTGCTTGCCCCGCTGAAGGAGCGCAACAAGGTGGTGGTCATCTCCGCCTGCTACTCCGGCGGTTTCATCCCGCCGCTGAAGGATGACAAGACCCTGGTCATGACCGCTGCCCGCGCCGACCGGGTGTCCTTCGGCTGCAGCGAGGAGAACGACTTCACCTACTTCGGCCGCGCCCTGTTCGCCGAGGCACTGGGCGAAACCGACAACCTCGAACGCGCATTCGAACTGGCCAAGGAACGCGTTGCCGAACGTGAACAGAGCGACGGCTTCGAACCCTCCGAACCACAGATCTGGGCACCCCGCGAGGTGCTCCAGCAATGGCGCAACCTGCGCCAGAGCCAGGCCGAGCGCGCCTTGAGCGCCGTGGCCAGCAAGCCTGCAACCGACTAAGCTCAGCTGTAACGGACAAGAGACACGCGCATGCACCTGACCCCGCAGCACATCGTTATCGCAGGGGCCACCGGCCTCACTGGCGAGCACCTGCTCGACCGCCTCCTCAGCGAACCCACGGTGGCCCGCGTTCTCGCGCCCAGCCGCCGTCCGCTGGCCAGCCATCCGCACCTGGAAAACCCGGTCGGTGAACTCGACCAGCTCCTGCCCACGCTCAACGGGCCGGTGGACACCGCCTTCTGCTGCCTCGGCAGCACCATCAAGCAGGCCGGCTCGCAGGAGGCCTTCCGCGCGGTCGATCACGACCTGGTGCTGGCCTTCGCCCGCCGCGCCCGTGAACTCGGCGCCCGCCACCTGGTGGTGATCAGTGCCCTGGGCGCCAACCCGCAATCCTCGGTGTTCTACAACCGCGTCAAGGGTGAAACCGAAGAAGCGCTGAAAGCCATGGGCTGGCCGCAACTGACCATCGCCCGCCCTTCGCTGCTGCTCGGCGCGCGCCGCGAGTTTCGTCTGGGTGAACGCCTGGCCGCGCCGCTGCTGCGCTGGCTGCCGGGCAAGTACCGTGGCATCGACGCCTGCGCCCTGGCCCGTGCACTCTGGCGCCTGGCGCTGGAAGAACAGGACGGCGTGCGCGTGATCGAGTCGGCTGATCTGCGCCGTCTGGGGCGCTGACATGAGCACTCTGATCGATGCGCTGCAAGGCGCCGACATGCTGGAAATCGACGGCCTGCACGCCTGGCAGTTCGAACTGGATGACGCCCTGCTGCAACAGGCGGACGCCGACGCCACGCAGCCACTGCTGTGGATCGAATGCATGGACGGGCGCACCGCACGACGCTGGCAGTTCAGCCTGGCCGCGGTGCGTGCCGCCACGCACGATGCGCCCAGCGACAGCTGGGCACTCGCCGATGCCAACGGCCCGCATGTACTGAAATGCTTCGCCGCCTTCCGTGGCGACAACCTCGACGACGAGGACGACGACGAAGCGCCATGAACCTTTACGAGCGCCACGTGCTGCCGCATCTGATCGACTTCGCCTGTGGCATGGGCGAGGTGATGAAGGCACGTTCGCAGCTCGTGCCACAGGCCCAGGGCCGTGTGCTGGAGATCGGCATCGGCAGCGGCCTCAACCTGGGATTCTACGACCCGCAGCGGGTCGAGGTGGTGGTCGGGGTCGATCCGTCAGCCGCCATGCAGCGCCTGGCCCGTGAACGCGCTGCGCGCTGTCAGGTGCCGGTGGAGATGATCGCCCTGGAGCTGGGGCAGATTCAGGCGGCGGACGCCAGCTTCGATGACATCGTCTGCACCTTTACCCTGTGCACCATCCCCGATGCGGTATCAGCCCTGCGTGAAATGCGCCGCGTGCTCAAGCCCGGCGGGCGCCTGCTGTTCTGCGAACACGGCCTGGCACCGGATCTGCCGGTGGTGCGTTGGCAGAAGCGCCTGACACCTCTGTGGAAACCGCTGGCTGGCGGCTGCCATCTGGATCGTGACATCCCAGTACTGATCGGAGCCGGCGGCTTTCATATCCGCCAACTGGAAACCGGCTACCTCAAGGGGCCACGGCCGATGACCCACGTCTATCGCGGCTGGGCCGACTGAGCCACAGCGCTCAGGTGGCAACACGCAGCGCCAACGGGTCGACCAGCCCGGCGGCGATGGCCATGCCCACCAGCTCCGGCAGCGTCTCGGCCTGCATGCGCTTCATCACCCGCGAGCGATACAGGTCGACGGTCTTCACGCTGATATCGAGCTGCTCGGCCACTTCACGATTGGTGTAGCCGCGCACCAGCGGCAGCAACACATCACGCTCGCGCGGAGTGAGTTGCTCGAGCCGTGCCTGCACCTCGGCCAGCCGCGCATCGCGCCGTGGCCGGGCCGGACGGCGATCCAGCGCCTGCTGCACGCTATCGAGCAGCAACTGCTCGTTGTAGGGTTTCTCGATGAAATCCACCGCGCCAGCCTTGAACGCGCGCACGACGATGGGCACGTCGGCATGACCGCTGACGAAGATCACCGGCAGGTCGATGCCACGCGCGCGCATCTCCTCCTGCACGTTCAGCCCGCCCATGCCGGGCATGCGCACATCGAGCAGCACGCAGGCATTGGCGGTCGGGTCGCAAGCTTCGAGAAAGGCCCGGCCGCTGGTGAAGGGCACGCCTGTCAGCCCCACCGACTCCAGCAGCCAGAGCGTCGAGTCGAGCATGCCCTGGTCGTCATCGACCACATAAACCCGTTGTTGCATCTGTGTGCAGCTCCTCTTGTTGTTATCAGATCGTAGGGCGGACCGGAACGCCGGCCGCTCGTAGCGAAGCGAACAGTCCGCCAATTCGCGCCACGCCACCGTTCAAACGGCGTACTGCTACGCGAGTACGCCCTACATCCAGTACGCCCTGCCTCGGATTACCTCTCGCTTTCCTCAACCTTGCCCAGTGGCAAACGACACTCCAGACACAGCCCGCCGCCCTCAGCCGGCAATGCCTCCAGCGCGCCGCCAAAACCCTCGATGATGCTGCGGCTCATGGACAGCCCAAGCCCCAGGCCATCGGCCTTGCTGGTGTAGAACGGCGTGAACAGCTTGCCCATCTGCTCGTCGTTGACACCCGGCCCCTGATCGATCACCCGGATCGCCAGGCTGCCGTCCACTTCAACGGCCTCCAGACGCACCTGCGAGGGTGCGCCGGGGTGGCGTTCGCGGTTGGCATCGATGGCATTGCGCAGCAGGTTGAGCAGTACCTGTTCGAGCAACACACGGTCGGCGAATACCGGCGGCAGATTGTCCGGCAAGGCGTCGCTCACCGCCACCTGCGCCGTACCGGCCTCCCAGTTGCACAGGCGCACAGCCTCGCGTGCCACCTCGGCCAGATCCAGTGCCTGCATGCGCCGCTGGCCCTTGCGCAGGAAGGCGCGCAGGCGCTTGATCACGGCCGAGGCGTGGTTGGCGTGCTCGGTGATGCGCGCCAGGCCCTGGCCCACCTTGTCTACCCCGGCCGGATCGCCCCCGACACCCTGCAAATAGCGCTGGCTGGCACTGGCATAGTTGACCACCGCCGCCAGTGGCTGGTTGATCTCATGGGCGATGCCCGAGGCCAGTTCGCCCAGGGTGATCAGCCGCGTGGTGTGCGCCAGCTCGTCCTCCAGGCGGCGCTTGTTCTCCTCGGCCTGGATGCGCGCAGTGATGTCGCGCGACACACTGACCACCTCCACCACCGCACCGGTGTAGGTCTCGCGAATCGCGCGACTGGCAGTCTCGAACCACAGGTAATGGCCATCGCGATGACGAATGCGATAGGTCATGGTGTGGTAACCATCCTGCTCCAGCGCCTCGCGCGCCTGCTTGGCTTGCTGAGCCTGATCCTGCGGATGCAGCAGGCTGTCGACCGCCATGCCGCGCAGCTCTTCCGGCCAGTAGCCGAGCAACGTCCAACTGGCGGGCGTGGCGTCGAGAAACACACCGTCCGGGGTGTGCCGGGAAATCAGGTCGGTGGTGTTCTCGGTGATCAGCCGATACAAACGTCGCGCACGAGCGGCCTCACGCTGCTCGCGAATCTCCTGGGTCGCTTCGCGGCAGCGCGCCAGCACACGGCGCTCGGCAACATCGGGGATAAAGCTCCAGATCAGGATGCGCTCGCCGTCCTGTGCCTCCACTGCCTCGATCGCGCGCCCCTGCTCCAGGCAAGCACGCACCAACGGCGCATGGTTGACTGGCAGCAGCGCGCCCGCCTGTGCCAGCGCACGGTCGCCGAGCAAGTTCTGCAGGGCCTGATTGAATTCCAACGCCCGTGCCTGCTCGTCGAGCAGCAGCGCCGGCTGCGGATCGGCCGACAGCAGCGGCGCGCTGCGCGCCATGCCACCGGCCAGCGCGATCAGTTGCGCCAGCAGCTCGCGCAGCCAGGGCAACCACTCCAGGCCGGCATCTTCGTCCACCTGCAGCAACAACAGGCCGGCACCACCCTCCTCCAGGCTCAGCGCCAGGGCCTGACCGTGATGAATAGCAGCGCGGCGCAGTCGACCCGCCAGCCAGCAGGGCAACTGACGCACTGCTTCCAGGCTCAGGCAGGGCTGCGTCGTCAGCGCCTCGAACAAGGCCTGATCGCTGGCGGCCAGCGGATCACCCTGGCCCGGCGGCAAACGTGGCCCGCCATCTTCCTGGGCATAGGTGCGGCTGGCCGGCTGCCAGGTCAGGTACCAGGCCTGGCGTACCTGGGGGCAGCCCAGCACGGCGCGACGCAAAGCTGCCGCCCGCTCGTTGAGGGATGGCGCTTCGCGCTGGATACGCAGCCAGGCCTGCAGCGGCACGGCCGCCTGATCACTCGAAAGATTCATATAGTAATTATTCTATAAAACCTTGGTACAACTTCCATATAAATTTGAAATAACCTATAAATCATCACCAGCAAGCTTCGGTAATGCCTGCATCATTACCGGAATAATCAGAGCTAACAATCAGCCAAAGGTGTATCCGCCATGTCGATCTACGAGCAGGGCCTCGGCCGCGCCGCCGTCAACCATGTCGCTCTCAGCCCCCTGAGCTTCATCGAGCGTACGGCGGCGGTCTACCCGCACTACCCGGCGGTGGTGCATGGCTCGATTCGCCGCAACTGGGCCGAGACCTACGCGCGCTGCCGGCGCCTGGCCTCGGCCCTGGCCGGCCGTGGCATCGGCAAGGGCGACACGGTGGCAGTGATGCTGCCGAACATTCCGGCGATGCTCGAAGCGCACTTCGGCGTACCGATGATCGGCGCAGTGCTCAACACCCTCAACGTGCGCCTGGATGCCGAAGCCATCGCCTTCATGCTGCAGCATGGCGAAGCCAAGGTGGTGATCGCCGACCGCGAGTTCTTCGACGTGATTCACGCCGCCATCGGCATGCTCGATCATCCGCCGCTGGTGATCGACGTCGACGACCCCGAGTACGGCGAGGGCCAGGCGGTCAGCGACCTGGACTACGAGGCCTTCCTCGCCGAGGGCGACCCCGACTTTGCCTGGCAGTGGCCGGAAGACGAGTGGCAAGCGATCAGCCTCAACTACACCTCCGGCACCACCGGCAACCCCAAGGGCGTGGTCTATCACCACCGTGGCGCCTTCCTCAACGCCATGGGCAACCAGATGACCTGGGCCATGGGCAACCACCCGGTCTACCTGTGGACGCTGCCGATGTTCCACTGCAACGGCTGGTGCTACCCCTGGACCATCACCGCCCTGGCGGGCGTGCATGTGTTCCTGCGCCGCGTCGACCCGGCGAAGATCCTCACCCTGATCCGCGACGAGCAGGTCACTCACCTGTGCGGCGCGCCCATCGTGCTCAATGCGCTGGTGAACATGCCGGCCGAGGCCAAGGCGGCCATCGATCACCCGGTCAAGGCCATGGTCGCCGGCGCCGCGCCACCGGCCAAGGTGATCGGCGCAGTGGAGGAAATGGGCATCGCCGTGACCCACGTCTACGGCCTGACCGAGGTCTACGGCCCGGTGACGCTGTGTGCCTGGCACGCCGAATGGGACGAACTGCCGCTGGAAGAACGCGCCACCATCAAGGCGCGCCAGGGCGTGCGCTACCCGACCCTGGAAGGGGTGATGGTCGCCGACCCGAAAACCCTGGAGCCGGTGCCGCGTGACGGCCAGACCATCGGCGAGATCTTCATGCGCGGCAACACCGTGATGAAGGGCTACCTGAAGAACCCAAGCGCCACCGCCGAAGCCTTCGAGGGTGGCTGGTTCCACACCGGTGATCTGGGTGTGTGCCACGCCGACGGCTATGTGGAGATCCGCGACCGGCTCAAGGACATCATCATCTCCGGCGGCGAGAACATCTCCACCATCGAGGTCGAGGGCGTGCTCTATCGCCACCCGGCCGTGCTGGAGGCAGCCGTGGTTGCCCGCCCGGACGAGAAATGGGGCGAGACGCCCTGCGCCTTCATCACCCTGAAGACCGGCCAGCAGGCCAGTGAAACCGAGATCATGACCTTCTGCCGCGAGCACCTGGCCGGCTTCAAGGTGCCCAAGACCGTGGTCTTCACCCAGTTGCCCAAGACCAGCACCGGCAAGATCCAGAAGTTCGTCCTGCGCGATATGGCCAAGGCCCTCTGACCACGTAGCCCGGATGCAATCCGGGGACAGCGATTCGGATTCCCCGGATTGCATCCGGGCTACGGCAAAACCGCACCGTTTTCACAACAACAAGAACCGGCCCAGGCGGCCGACGGAGAACCCTCATGCAAATTTTCAAGCGCCGTGACGGCGGCGAACAACCGCACTGGCCCCTCGGCCCGTTCAAGGTGCGCCTGCCCTTCGTGCATTACCGTTGGGAAACCGCCGAGATGCTGCAGGCACTGATCATGTTCGTGGTCAGCCTGGCGATGATCCCGCTGCTGGAGAAATACCTCGGCCTGCCCTACGACGTGGCCCTGGCCTATGTGGTGGTATGCGGCATCGGCTTCATGCTGCCGGCGCTGCTCGGCGTGCCGCTGGTGCCGGGCTGGATCACTCCTGGCATTCCCGTGGTGCTGTTGTTTCTCGGCAACTACGAGCCGGGCCCAGCGGCCATTCAGGCGCTGTTCGCCCTGCAGTTTCTGGTGTTCGTGATCTTCCTCTTCCTCGGCGTCACCCGCCTGGGCAGCGCCCTGGTACGACTGATCCCCAACTCGATGAAGGGCGGCATCATCATCGGCGCCGGTATCGCCGCACTGATGGGCGAGATCAGCGCTGGCGGCCGCCTGGCCAACACGCCGATTTCCCTGGTGCTGGGCAGCCTGATCTGCCTGTACCTGATGTTTTCGGTGTCGTTCAAGGGCCTGACCGAGCGCGTGCCCTTCGCCCGCAAGATCGTCAACTACGGCATGGTGCCGGGCATGCTGATCGCCATTTTCATCGGTATCGGCGTGGGCGAGTACAAGATGCCGGACGTGAAATGGGGCATCACCGCGCCGGCCTTCGGCGAGATGTGGAACTACCTGCCGTTCAACGCCGGCTTCCCCGGCCTGGACGTGTTCATGCTGGCCGTGCCCACGGCGGTGATCGCCTACGTGATCGCCTTCGGCGACATCATCGTCGGCCAGTCGCTGATGCAGCGCGCCGATGAACTGCGCACCGACGAGGTGATCGAAAACAACGTCGACCGCATCCACCTGGTCACCGCCATCCGCAACGCCCTGCACGCCTTCTTCGCGCCCTACCCGGGCCTGGCCGGCCCGCTGTGGACGGCCGTGGCGGCGACCATGGCCGAACGCTACAAGTACGGGCGCAAGGCGATGGACTCGATCTACAGCGGCGCCGGCACCTTCTGGATCACTGGCTTCGCCGCGCTGTTCATGCTGCCGCTGGTCAGTTTCTTCCAGCCGGTGCTGCCGATTGCCCTGTCGCTGACGCTGATCCTCACCGGCTACATCTGCCTGATGGTCGGCTTCGAACAACTGAACAACAACACCGAACGCGGCATCGCCGGCACCATGGGTGTGGTGCTCGCCGTCTACGGCGCAGGCTGGGGCCTGGCCGCAGGCGCGGCGCTGTACATCCTGGTCGAGCGTACCCACCTGCTTAAATTCACCAGCATCAAGGATAAGTCGCGTAGTCCGGCGGAAGCCGACTGACGCATTTCGTTCCACGCGCCGCGCTCGTCGCGGCGCCACTGCTTGCGAGGTTGCACCATGCCCGAGTTCAACGCCCCGCTGCGCGATATGCGCTTCGTTCTACATGACGTGTTCCAGGCGCCCAGCCTGTGGGCGCGCCTGCCGGCTCTGGCGGAAACCGTCGATGCCGACACCGCCGACGCCATCCTCGAAGAAGCGGCCAAGGTCACCGGCAGCCTGATCGCTCCGCTCAATCGCAGCGGCGACGAAGAAGGCGCGCAGTGGGTCAACGGCGACGTGCACACCCCGACCGGTTTCCGCGAGGCCTACGCCACCTACACCGAGGGCGGCTGGGTGGGCCTTTCCGGCAACCCGAATTACGGCGGCATGGGCATGCCCAAGATGCTCGCTGTGGCCTTTGAGGAGATGCTCTACGCCGCTGGTTCCAGTTTCGCGCTGTATTCCGCGCTGAGTTCCGGCGCTTGCCTGGCCATCGACGCCCACGCCAGCGAAGACCTGAAAACCACCTACCTGCCGCCGATGTACGAAGGCCGCTGGGCCGGCTCCATGTGCCTGACCGAGGCCCATGCCGGCACCGACCTGGGCATCATCCGCACCCGCGCCGAACCGCAGGCCGACGGCAGCTACAGGATCACTGGCAGCAAGATCTTTATCACTGGTGGTGAGCAGGATCTGACCGAGAACATCATCCACCTGGTGCTGGCCAAGCTGCCGGACGCACCGGCCGGGCCGAAGGGCATCTCGCTGTTCCTGGTGCCCAAGGTGATGGTCAATGCCGACAGCAGCCTGGGTGCGCGCAACGCCGTGAGCTGCGGCTCCATCGAACACAAGATGGGCATCAAGGCCTCGGCCACCTGCGTGATGAACTTCGACGGCGCCACCGGCTACCTGATCGGCGAAGTCAACAAGGGCCTGGCGGCGATGTTCACCATGATGAACTACGAGCGCCTGTCCATCGGCATCCAGGGTATCGGCTGCGCCGAGGCCTCCTATCAATCGGCCGTCAGCTACGCCCGCGAACGTATCCAGAGCCGCGCCGCCACCGGCCCGGTGGCGAAGGACAAGATCGCTGACCCGATCATCGTCCACGCCGACGTACGCCGCATGCTGCTGACCATGAAGGCGCTGAACGAGGGTGGTCGTGCCTTTGCCTGCTACGTTGGCCAGCAGCTCGACCTGGCCAAGTACGCCGAGGACGCCGGCGAGCGGCAGAACGCCGAAGCGCTGGTCGCCCTGCTCACCCCGGTGGCCAAGGCCTTCTTCACCGATACCGGGCTGGAAAGCTGCGTACACGGCCAGCAGGTATTCGGCGGCCACGGCTATATCAGCGAATGGGGCCAGGAGCAACTGGTGCGCGACGTGCGCATCGCGCAGATCTACGAGGGCACCAACGGCATCCAGGCACTCGACCTGCTCGGGCGCAAGGTGGTTGCCAATGGCGGCGCCGCGCTGCGCCTGTTCGCCGGTGAAGTCCGCGACTTCGCCCATGCCCATGAATCGCCCTTCGGTGATCGCCTGGTGGAAGCGCTGGAACGCCTGGAAGCCGTCAGTGGCTGGCTGCTGGAGCAGGCCAAGAGCGAACCCAACGCCGTCGGTGCTGCCTCGGTGGAATACCTGCATTTGTTCGGCTACGTCGCCTACGCCTATATGTGGGCGCGCATGGCCGCGGTGGCGCAGAACAAGCTGGCAGAGGACGAAGCCTTCTACGGCGGCAAGCTGGCCACCGCCGAATTCTTCTTCACCCGCCTGCTGCCGCGCACCCTGAGTCTGGAAGCGAGCATCCGCGCCGGTAGCCAGCCGCTTTACGGTCTGGCCGCCGAGCAGTTCTAAACGTAGGGCGGGTGCAACCCGCCACCGCCGAGCCGGCGGCCCTGCAAGGTTGAGCGTGTTGCGCGGTCGCTTCGGCGCCGCGCCTTTTTATTCCTCGTAGCCGGATGCAATTCGGCAAGAGTCGGCGGGCCGTGCCCGGAATTGCTCTGGGCTACAATCCCCCTTCGCACCAAAACCAATAACAAGAGTCCCTCATGCGAACCCTGACCACCCTCACCGGTAACAGCCAGAAACTCGACGGCGGCGCCATGTTCGGCAATGCCCCCAAGGCCCTTTGGCAACGTTGGATGCCGGCCGACGAGCAGAACCGCATCGACCTCGGTTGCCGCGCCCTGCTGGTGCAGGAAGATGAGCGCAACATCCTGGTGGAAACCGGCATCGGCGCCTTTTTCAGCCCCGAGCTGAAAGAACGCTTCGGCGTACAGGAAGACCGCCACGTCCTGCTCGACGAACTGGCGAAGCTCGGCCTGAGCGACGCCGACATCGATATCGTGGTGCTCACCCACCTGCACTTCGACCACGCCGGAGGCCTGCTCGCCGCCTGGCAGGCGGACACGCCGGCGCACCTGCTGTTTCCCAATGCGCACTTCATCACCGGGCGCCGCCAGTGGCAGCGTGCGCGCCAGCCTCACGCCCGTGATCGCGCGTCCTATATCCCGGAGCTGCTGGATCTATTGGAAAACAGCGGCCGCCTGCACCTGATCGACGACCAACCGCATTGCGAGCTGCTCGGCCCGGACTGGCGCCTGCACTGGAGTGAAGGCCACACTCCCGGCCAGTTGCTCCCGGAAGTGGCGATGCCCGGCGGGCCGGTGGTATTTCCGGGCGACCTGATCCCTGGCGCGCCGTGGGTGCACCTGCCCATTACCATGGGCTACGACCGTTTCCCCGAAGGGCTGATCGAAGAGAAACAGGTACTGCTGGCCGACCTGCTCGCCCGTGGCGGGCGCCTGGTGTTCACCCATGACCCGCAGATCGCCATGGGCCGGGTGTCATGCGACGAAAAAGGCCGTTATGGTCTGGATGAAGCGGCAAAGCAGGCCCATCTGCTGGCAACGTGATAGCGCAAGGTATTGACGCAGAGTGCGCCGGACGCGCAGCATGGCCGCTTCATACAGCCGTGGTCGTGACCACAACGGCGCCCCAGGACGGGCCGCGCCAGGCCAGAGGGAGGCTGGCCGCGGCCACTCGACAGTAACTGGGGAACCGCTTCATGAGCCTGGCCTCCGTTCGCGCCTTCTTCGCCGCCAAGGCGCCCGATATCACCATCATCGAACTGCCGTCGAGCACTGCCACCGTGGCGCTGGCTGCCGAGGCCCATGGCGTAACGCCAGGGCAAATCGCCAAGACCCTGGCCTTTCGCATCGCCGAACGCGACGTGCTGATCGTCGCTCGCGGTGACGCGCGCATCGACAATCGCAAGATGAAGGAGTGCTTCGGTGCCAAGGCGCGCATGCTCGATGCGCAAACGGTGATCGAGCTGACCAGCCACCCGGTCGGCGGCGTCTGCCCGTTTGGCCTGGCCACACCACTGAGCGTTTACTGCGACCGCTCGCTACTGGCCTTCGACGAAGTGCTGCCAGCCGCCGGCGCCACGCATAGTGCCGTGCGCATCGCCCCGCAGCGCATGGCCGAGCTGGTGGAGGCCGAGTGGATCGACGTCTGTCAGGAAGTGGAAACCGAGGCCTGCTGACATGCGCCAGCCTTTCCGGGTTGCATGCGGGTTACAGCCCGCCACTGATCCCCAGATTCACACCCAGCGCGGTGGCCAGCGAGAGTGGCAACAACAGGGTATCGAGCAGCGCACTGGCCGGTAGATCGAGCCCGGCATAACGCGGCGCCTCGGCACCGAATCGATCCAGCGGGCAGCAGCCGCCATTGATCGTGTACCAGTCCAGCCGGGTGCCGGCGTACACCACCGGTGCATCGGGCTTGGCTGCATCCAGGGTGCGCACGGTGGCGCACCCCGTCAGGCTCAGCAGCACCAGGCCAGACAGTAACAAGGGCTTTTTCATCCGCGCGTCGTCCTGATTTCGACCAGCTTGCCGTCGAGAAAGCGCAGGTAGCGGTACACACCGTTACGCGGGCCATAGATCCATTGCTCGACCGTCACGCCACCGCCCTGCTGGGTGCTGGCCGGGATGACTTCGCGCTGATCCGGCTCACCACAGATGCGCAGCACATCGGTGGTGAGCTGGCCTTCATCGATCAATGCATTGCCGCAACGCATGGACGCCTGCGCCAAGGGCAGCAACCCAACCAGCAGTGTGGCGCCAAGTACGGTACGAACGGCAATGGACATGCAGGTGCTCCCTAGTCTTCCGATACCAGATGATGCTCGCCCCAACGCGGCAGCATGTCCTGGGGAATGCCCAGGCAGTTGAGGATGCGTGCAACGACGAAATCCACCAGATCATCCAGCGTCTGCGGCTGATGATAGAAACCGGGCGACGCCGGCAGGATGGTCACGCCCAGATTCGACAGCTTGAGCATGTTCTCCAGGTGGATACTCGAATACGGCGCCTCGCGCGGCACCAGGATCAACTGCCGCCGCTCCTTCAGCGCCACGTCGGCGGCGCGCTCGATCAGGTTGTTGCAGGCGCCCGTGGCAATAGCCGACAAGGTGCCGGTACTGCACGGCACCACCACCATGGCGGTCGGCGCACCGGAGCCGGAGGCCGCTGGTGCCATCCAGTCTTCCTTGCCATAGACGCGCACCTGTCCGGGCGCCGCGCCGGTGTACTCGGTGAGGAACTGCGCCATGGCCTGCGGCTTGGCCGGCAAGGCCACGTCGGTTTCGGTGGCCATGACCAGTTGCGCGGCCTTGGAAATCAGGAAGTGCACTTCGCGATCTTCCTGCACCAGGCAATCGAGCAGGCGCAGGCCATATTGCGCGCCAGAGGCGCCGGTCATGGCCAGGGTAATGCGTTCGGGGCCGCTCATGGATGCTCCGTAGGGCGGGTGCAACCCGCCGGTTCTTGATCTGTGGCGGGTTTCACCCGCCCTACTGCTGGGCTATGCGTTTCAAGCCAGAGCCTTGGCCAGCTTGCCATGCAAGCCGCCGAAGCCGCCGTTACTCATGATCACCACCTGGGTGCCAGGACGCGCCAACGCCTTGACCCCATCGATGATCGACTCCAGCGAATCGCACACCCGCGTCGGGTTGCTTGCCTGCGCCACGGTGGCGGCCAGATCCCAGCCCAAGTTCGGCGGCGCGTACCAGAACACCGCATCGGCCTGTTCGGCGGACTCGGCCAGGCCGTCACGGTGGGCGCCCAGCTTCATCGAATTGGAGCGCGGCTCGATCACCGCGATCACCTGGGTGTCATCACCGACGCGCTTGCGCAGGCCATCCAGGGTGGTGGCGATGGCCGTCGGGTGATGGGCGAAATCGTCGAAGACGGTCACGCCATTCACCTCGGCGACCTTTTCCATACGCCGCTTGGCGTTGATGAACAGGCCCAGCGCCTCGATGCCCAGCGCCGGCACCACGCCGACATGGCGCGCCGCAGCGAGCACAGCCAGGGCGTTGGCGACGTTGTGCTGGCCTGTCAGGTTCCACTCAACGGTGCCTTCGACCTTGCCATCGAAGCTCACCTCGAAGCGCGAGCCGTCGGCGCTGAGCAGGCGCGCCTGCCACTGACCGTCTGCACCGGTGGTCTGCACCGGCGTCCAGCAGCCCATCTCGATTACACGCGTCAGCGCGGTTTCGCTGGCCGGATGGATGACCAGGCCTTCGCTGGGGATGATCCGTACCAGATGGTGGAACTGCCGCTCGATGGCCGCCAGATCCGGGAAGATGTCTGCGTGGTCGAATTCCAGGTTGTTGAGGATCGCCGTGCGCGGGCGGTAGTGGACGAACTTGCTGCGCTTGTCGAAGAAGGCGCTGTCGTACTCGTCGGCCTCGACCACGAAGAACGGCGTATCGCCCAGCCGTGCGGAAATCCCGAAGTTCTGCGGCACACCGCCGATCAGAAAGCCCGGCGCCATGCCGGCGTGCTCCAGCACCCAGGCCAGCATGCTCGAACTGCTGGTCTTGCCGTGAGTGCCGGCCACCGCCATTACCCAGCGGCCCTGCAACACGTGGTCGGCCAGCCACTGCGGGCCGGACACATAGGGCAGGCCCTTGTTCAGCACGTACTCGACCGCAGGGTTGCCACGGCTCATGGCGTTGCCGACCACCACCAGATCGGGCGCCGGCTGCAGGTGCGCGGGGTCATAGCCCTGCATCAGCTCGATGCCCTGAGCCTCGAGCTGGGTACTCATGGGCGGGTAGACATTGGCATCGGAGCCGGTGACGCGGTGGCCAAGTTCCTTGGCCAGAACGGCCAGCGACCCCATGAAGGTGCCGCAGATGCCGAGAATGTGGATATGCATGGATGACCTCTGAAACGGGCCGTTTCAGCCCGGAAAGGGCGCCTCAAAAAACGTAAGCGAGGCAGTCAGCGCAAGACAAAAACAGGCGAAAAAGCGGAGTTTACTCCGCGTAAATGAGCATTTTGAGCCTGTTTTTAACGCCGCGATGACTACGCAGGTAGTTTTTAGAGGTGCCCGGAAGCTTGGCGCAGATTAGCACAGCGGCCCAACCGCCCCCATGCCCATCACTGCCGACTTTTGACCGGAGCCTGCGCAAAAGGTCGCACCCCGCCAACGATTTTCTCCGAAGCCAGGATGGACGAATGGGGCTTGCCAAGCATTCGGCATTGGCCATAGGCTCGACTGGTCTGACCGGTAATACCACAACAATGAACAGCGCTCGCGACGATACCCTCACAGGCACGGCGAACGCGACCGAACGGAGACCCCCGCCATGCTGCTCAAGCTCTGCTCACGCTCGATATTCCTGCAGGTCATCATCGGCCTGATCCTCGGCATCCTCGTCGGCGTCACGCTGCCTGAGCTGTCCTCGCACCTCAAACCTCTTGGCGACGGCTTCATCAAGCTGATCAAGATGCTCATTGCGTTGATCGTCTTCTGCGTCGTGGTCAACGGTATTTCCGGGGCGGGTGATCTGAAGAAGGTCGGCCGCATCGGCCTGAAGTCGGTGATCTACTTCGAGGTGCTGACCACGGTTGCTCTGGTCATCGGCCTCGCCGTGGCCTATGGCCTGGGGCTGGGCTCGGGGGCCAACATCGACCTGGCCAGCCTCTCCGGCAATGATGCGGCGGCGCTGAATTCCGGCGCACACCTGCATGGCCCGGTCGAATTCATCCTCGGCCTGATTCCCACCTCGGTGTTCAGCGCCTTCGCCGAGAACAACATCCTCCAGGTGCTGCTGTTCGCCGTGCTGTTCGGCAGCGCCCTGAATCTGGTGGGCGAACAGGCCGCCGGGGTGTCGCGGCTGATCGGCGAGGTCAGCCACGTGATCTTCCGCATCATGGGCATGATCGTGCGCCTGGCGCCCATCGGCGTGTTCGGTGCGGTGGCCTTCACCACCAGCCGCTACGGCCTCGAATCTCTGAGCCACCTGGGCGCGCTAGTTGGCGTGTTCTATCTCACCTGTGCGCTGTTCGTGGTACTGATCCTGGGCAGCGTGCTGCGCATCTGCGGTTTGCCGCTGTTGCCGTTCCTGCGCTACTTCCGCGAGGAACTGGTGATCGTCTTCGGCACCGCCTCGTCCGATGCGGTATTGCCGCAGGTGATGCGTAAACTCGAACGCCTCGGCATTCGCAGCTCCACCGTCGGCCTGGTGATCCCCACCGGCTACTCCTTCAACCTGGACGGTTTCTCCATCTACCTCACCCTGGCCGTGGTGTTCATCGCCCATGCCACCGGCACACCGCTTTCGGTTGGCGATCTGCTGACCATCCTGCTGGTGTCGCTGGTCACCTCCAAGGGCGCCCACGGCATTCCTGGCTCGGCACTGGTGATTCTCGCCGCCACCCTCACGGCGGTGCCGGCCATCCCTGCTGCCGGGCTGGTGCTGGTACTCTCCGTGGACTGGTTCATGGGCATCGGCCGGGCGCTGACCAACCTCACCGGCAACTGCGTCGCCACCGTGGCCATCGCCCGCTGGGAAAACGACATGGATCTAGCCCAGGCGCAGCGGTGCATCGCCGATCACGTTCAGGCCCGCGCGAATGGGGCTTCAGACACCTTGGCGCGGCCCGGCCGCACGGACGCCTGAGGCCCAGCAGCCAGGCATGAAGGCTCCACAACAGAGGGAAGGCTCAATGTTCGCGTCATCCAAACGCGTAGACTCGATCGTGCAGAAGCTGCTCGAACCCATCGAGCGCGGGCAGTGGGCGGCCGGGCAGATGCTGCCTGGCCAGCGTGAACTGGCCGAGCAACTGCAGATCAGCCGGCCGAGCCTGCGCGAAGCCATCACAGTCCTGGAAACCCTGGGCGTGCTGCGTTCCCTGCCCGGCAAGGGCGTGCTGGTACTCGACAGCGCACCGCCGCGACTGGGCGACGCCACACCCCAAAGCCGGCCTCACGCCGCCACCCTGGAGAACGTACTGCAACTGCGTTACGCGCTGGAACCCTTCGTCGCCGGCCTGGTGGCGCAGTCGGTCGACGACAACGCGCTGAGCCAGCTGCGCCTGCTGGTGATGGACATGCGCGAGGCCGTCGAGGATCGCAACACGCAGGCGCTGGCAAGCGCCTACACGGCCTTCCACCGCAAGCTGGTCGCCATCACTTCCAACCCGATCTTCCTCAGCGTCTCCCAGCAAACCGCAGGCGCCCTGGCGCGCAGCGAAGGCCCGACGCTGCGCGAGTCGGAACACGCCGAACAGATCCTCGACGAACACGAGACCATCCTGCGCGCCATCCGCCGTCGTGACAGCGAGCTGGCCAGCCGTGCCATGCGCCAGCACATTCTCAACGAAGGCGACCGCCTCGGCCTGCAATTGCAGTTGCCGCCGACCTGAAGCGCTGCGACAGGCATGCTGGGGAACGCGACAACGCCATACCGAGCAGGCCCGAGCAATTCAAACGCTTGCTTGGATTGCGCTTTCAACTGGCTTTGAGGCAGCATCGACTGGCCCGCTGGCACAACAGCTGCATCGCCACTCCAGCCCTTCTACAGAAGCCGAGGCCTTACCATGCGCATCGTCCAAGCCACCCTGGAGCACCTGGACCTGTTGACCCCGCTGTTCGTCAAATACCGCGAGTTCTACAACGAACTGCCCTACCCCGAGTCCTCGCGCAAATTCCTCGAGAAGCGTCTGCGCCGCAAGGAGTCGGTGATCTACCTGGCCATGCCCGACGACGAAGACAAGCTGCTCGGCTTCTGCCAGCTCTACCCCAGCTACTCCTCGCTGTCGCTCAAGCGTGTGTGGATCCTCAACGACATCTACGTGGCCGAAGATGCTCGCCGGCAACTGGTCGCCGACCGCCTGCTGCATACCGCCAAGCAGATGGCCAAGGAAACCAACGCCGTGCGCATGCGCGTGGCCACCAGCCGCGACAACGAAGTGGCGCAGAAGGTTTACGAGTCCATCGGTTTCCGCGAGGACGAGCAGTTCAAGAACTACGTCCTGCCGATCAACGAAGACTGAGATACCGGCCGCGCGCTGGCTTGCCGCAAGCATCCAGCGCCCTTAAGGTGGCCGGGTTTTCAGCCGCGAATCTTTCCCCATGTGGTCACTCAAGGCCTGGCGTCGTCGCCGCATCCTCGAACGCAACCCGGTCGCCCCGCAACTGTGGGCCGAGGTGCGCAAGCGCCTGCCAATTCTCGACGGCCTGGATGATCTGGAACTGCAGCACCTGCGTGAACGCGCCGTGCTGTTCCTCCACGACAAGCACCTGACCGCCCTGCCCGGTGTCGAACTCGGCCCGTTCGAGCGCCTGTTGCTGGCGGCTCAGGCCCAGCTGCCACTGCTGCACCTGGGTGATCTGGACTGGTATCAGGGTTTTCACGAGATCGTCCTCTACCCTGGCGACTTCCTCAGCCCGCAGCGCCACCGCGACGCCACCGGCATCGAGCATGAATGGGACGACGAGCGCAGTGGCGAGGCCTGGCAGCAAGGCCCGGTGATCCTCGCCTGGCCCGGCGTCGAAAGCAGTGGCGGCTGGGAGGGCTACAACCTGGTGATCCACGAGCTGGCGCACAAGCTGGATATGCTCGAAGGCGGTGCCAACGGCCTGCCGCCGCTGCACAGCGACATGCGCGTGCAGGACTGGGCAACGGCCATGCAGAGCGCCTATGACGCACTCAACGCCGAACTGGATGCCAACCCCGACGCCGAAACGGCCATCGATCCCTACGCTGCCGAAGACCCGGCAGAATTCTTCGCCGTGACCAGCGAGTACTTCTTCACCGCCCCGGATCTGCTGGCAGACGCCTTCCCCGAGGTCTACCGGCAACTGGCCTTGTTCTACCGCCAGGACAGCCTCGCCCGATTACAGCGTTTGCAGGCGGAACACCCTGACTACAAAGCGGTCGAAAACGCGACCAATGGCTGAGTAGGCCGCCGTAGTAACGCACCGCGAATACGCCTATAATGCGCCCCACTTTTTTGGCCCTCCCTGGGAGTTTCCCCCATGAGCTACAGCAAGATCCCGGCTGGTAAAGACCTGCCGAACGACATCTACGTTGCCATCGAAATCCCGGCCAACCACGCGCCGATCAAATACGAAATCGACCATGACACCGACTGCCTGATGGTCGATCGTTTCATGGCCACGCCGATGTTCTACCCGGCCAACTACGGTTTCATCCCGCACACCCTGGCTGACGACGGCGACCCCCTCGACGTGCTGGTCGTGACCCCTTACCCGGTTGCTCCGGGTTCGGTGATCCGCGCACGTCCGGTTGGCGTACTGCACATGAGCGACGAAGCCGGCGGCGACGCCAAGCTGGTTGCCGTTCCGCACGACAAACTGAGCGTTCTGTACAAAGACGTCCAGGAATACACCGACCTGCCCGCGCTGTTGATCGAGCAGATCAAGCACTTCTTCGAGAACTACAAGGATCTCGAGAAGGGCAAGTGGGTCAAGGTAGAAGGCTGGGGCGGCGCTGAAGAAGCCCGCGGCCTGATCATCAAGGCAGTCGCGGCTTACCAAAAATAAGCCCTGACCACCTCCTAAAAGCCGGCCACAAGCCGGCTTTTTTATTGCCTGCCTCCGGGCAAAAACCTACCTCAGTTTCAACCATGAGACCGCCTCGCAGAGTGATACTGGCGCCATGCCTGCATTCGGCTCTGGTAAAGTCCACAGCACGCCATAAGGACGTAGCTGGTCATGGATAAAAAATCGCTTTCCGAGCGCGACATCTGCAGCAAATACATCACCCCCGCCATCACCGCTGCGGGCTGGGATCTGCACAAGCAGGTGCGCGAGGAAGTCAGCTTCACCAAGGGCCGCATCATCGTGCGCGGCAAGCTGCACAGCCGTGGTGAGGCACGCCGCGCCGATTACATCCTCTATCACCAGCCCAACCTGCCCATCGCCGTGATCGAGGCAAAGGACAACAAGCACTCCCTCGGCTCGGGCATGCAGCAGGCGCTCGGTTATGCCGAATCGCTCGACGTGCCCTTCGTGTTCTCCAGCAATGGTGATGGCTTTCTCTTCCATGACCGCAGCGGCACCGGCAGCCAGGTGGAAACCGCGCTGAGCCTCGACCAATTCCCCAGCCCGGACGAACTCTGGCAACGCTATTGCCAGTGGAAGGGCCTGGATGCCCCGGCCCAGCAGAAGGCGCAGGCACCGTACTATGACGACGGCTCTGGGCGCGCGCCGTACTACTATCAGATGAACGCCATCAACCGCACGGTCGAGGCCGTCGCACGCGGGCAGGATCGCATATTGCTGGTGATGGCCACCGGCACCGGCAAGACCTACACCGCCTTCCAGATCATCTGGCGCCTGTGGAAGTCCGGGCAGAAGAAACGCATCCTCTTTCTCGCCGACCGCAACATTCTGGTCGACCAGACCAAGAGCAAGGACTTCAAGCCCTTTGGCCCGGCGATGACCAAGATCGCCAAGCGGCAGATCGACAAGTCCTACGAGATCTACCTGTCGCTGTACCAGGCCGTCACCGGCGCCGAAGAAGGCAAGAACATCTACAAGCAGTTCTCACCCGAGTTCTTCGACCTCATCATCATCGACGAATGCCATCGCGGCAGCGCCGCTGCCGACTCCGCCTGGCGCGAGATTCTCGACTACTTCTCCAGCGCCACCCACATCGGCCTTACCGCCACGCCTAAGGAAACCAAGGAGGTTTCCAGCAGCACCTACTTCGGCGAGCCGGTGTACAGCTACAGCCTCAAGCAAGGCATCGAAGACGGCTTCCTCGCGCCCTACAAGGTGGTGCGCATCGACTTCGACAAGGATCTGCAAGGCTGGCGCCCGCCCAAGGGCATGCGCGACAAGAACGGTGAACTGATCGAAGACCGCATCTATGACCTCAAGGACATGGATCGCCACCTGGTCATAGAAGCACGCACCTGGACAGTGGCGGCCAAGGTCACCGAGTTCCTCCAGGCCACCGACCCGTACCAGAAGACCATCATCTTCTGCGACGACATCGATCACGCCGAGCGCATGCGCTCAGCGCTGTTCAACCTCAACCCCGAGCGCATCGCCGAAAACCGCAAATACGTCATGCGCATCACCGGCGATGACCAGGAAGGCAAGGCCGAGCTGGACAACTTCATCAACCCCGAGCAGCGCTACCCGGTGATCGCCACCACCAGCAAGCTGCTGACCACCGGCGTGGATGCCCAGACCTGCAAGCTGATCGTGCTCGACCAGCACATCAAGTCCATGACCGAGTTCAAGCAGATCATCGGTCGCGGCACGCGCATCAACGAGGATTACGGCAAGTACTGGTTCACCATCATGGACTTCAAGAAAGCCACCGAACTGTTCGCCGACCCTGCCTTCGACGGCGAGCCGGTGGTGATCTACAGCCCCGAAGGTGACGCAACGCCCGTGCCGCCGGACAGCCCACTGGACGATGAAGACGGCATCGTCGACGGTGGCGATTGGCTGCCCGAAGGAGACGAAACCGACGACGGCGACGAGAGCGGCAAGAAGCGCATCAAGTACGTGATCGACAGCGTACCGATCTACGTCATCGCCGAGCGCGTGCAGTATTACGGGCCGGACGGCAAGCTGATCACCGAATCGCTGCGCGACTACACCCGCACCTGCGTGCAGAAGCAGTTCGCCTCGCTCGATGACTTCCTGCGCCTGTGGAGCAGTGCCGAGCAGAAGAAAGCCATCATCGACGAACTCGCCGCCCAGGGCGTGATGTGGGAGGCGTTGGCCGAAGAAGTCGAGGCCAAGCGCGGTCAGGCGCTCGACCCCTTCGACCTGATCTGCCACATCGCCTTCGACCAACCGCCGCTGACCCGCAAGGAACGCGCCGAGCAAGTGAAGAAGCGCAACTACTTCGGCAAATACTCCGGCGCCGCCCGCCAGGTGCTGGAAGCCTTACTCGACAAATACGCCGACACCGGCATCGAGCATATCGAAGACATCCGCATTCTCCAGCTCGACCCGTTCCGGCAAATAGGCGCGCCGATGGAGCTGGTCAGGGCGTTTGGCGACCGGGCCGGCTACGACAAGGCGCTGCATGAGCTGGAAACCGAGCTTTACGCCAGCTAGCCAGCGCCGCCAGTAAGGTGGCCAACGGTGCAGCCTTGCCCACCTTACCCACCAACCCCATTACAATTCCCCGCTTTGCCGTACCTGCCCGGAAGTCACCATGTCCATCAGCTCAACCATCAAATCCATCCAGGACATCATGCGCAAGGACGTCGGCGTCGACGGCGATGCGCAGCGTATCGGCCAGCTCGTGTGGATGCTGTTTCTCAAGATCTTCGATGACCGCGAACTGGAATGGGAAGAGCTGGATAGCGATTACCGCTCGCCACTGCCCGACAGTTGCCGTTGGCGTACCTGGGCGGCCAACCCGGAAGGCATCACCGGCGAGGAGCTCAAGCACTTCATCGACAACAACCTGTTCCCGCAACTGCAGAACCTCCACGAATACAGCACCACTCCAGCCGCCTACGTGGTGCGCGGCGTGTTCGAGGACGCCTACAACTATATGAAGTCCGGCCAGCTTATCCGCCAGGTGATCAACAAGATCCAGGAAGGCGTGGACTACAACAAGGCGCGGGAGCGCCACGCCTTCGGCGAGATGTACGAGCAACTGCTGCGAGATCTGCAAGGGGCCGGCAATGCCGGCGAGTTCTACACCCCACGCCCGGTCACCGAATTCATGGTGCGCATGGTCGACCCCAAGCTGCACGAGAAGGTGATGGATCCCGCCTGCGGCACGGGCGGCTTCCTCACTTGCACCATTGACCACAAGCGCAGCCGCTACGTGAAAACCGCCGACGACGAACGCGTGCTGCAAGCCAGTATCTTCGGCGTGGAGAAAAAGCCGCTGCCGCACCTGCTGGCCACCACCAACATGATCCTGCACGGCATCGAAGTGCCCAGCCAGATCAAGCACGACAACACCCTGAACCGCTCCTTGATCAGTTGGAGGCCGAGCGAACGGGTCGACTGCATCGTCGCCAACCCGCCGTTCGGCGGCATGGAAGAGGACGGCATCGAAAGCAACTTTCCCGCTGCCTTCCGCACCCGGGAAACCGCCGACCTGTTTCTGGTGCTGATCATGCACCTGCTCAAAGACGGTGGCCGCGCCGCTGTGGTGTTGCCCGATGGCTTCCTCTTTGGCGAAGGCATCAAGAGCCGCATCAAGGAAAAGCTGCTCACCGAATGCAACCTGCACACCATCGTTCGCCTGCCCAATGGCGTGTTCAACCCCTACACCGGCATCAAGACCAACCTGCTGTTCTTCACCAAGGGCACGCCGACCAAGCAGGTGTGGTTCTACGAGCACCAGTACCCGGCTGGTTACAAGAGCTACTCGAAGACCAAGCCCATGCGCATCGAGGAGTTCGCCGTCGAGGAAGCCTGGTGGGGCAACGAGGCCGATGGCTTTGCCGCACGGGTAGAAAACGAATTCGCCTGGAAGGTCAGCCTGGACGAGATCAAGGCGCGCAACTGGAACCTGGACTGCAAGAACCCGCACGTCGGCGAGCAGGTCAGCCACGACCCGGACGAGCTGCTGCATAACTACGCCGCCCTGCAAGGCGAGATCGGTGAGCTGCGCGACCAGCTCAAGGCCGTGCTGGCCGAAGCGCTGGAGCGCCACTGAACACCTGGGGGAGCACGAGCATGAACAGCGAAATAGCGATCTATGAAAGCGCCAACGGCCAGATTGCCGTCACCGTCGAGCACGACAGTGTCTGGCTGAGACAGGAACAACTGGCCGAGTTGTTTGGTCGTGACCGTACGGTGATCGGCCGGCATATTCGCAATGTATTCGCCGAGGGCGAGCTGGAGCGTGAAAGCAATGTGCAAAACCTGCACATTGCCGGTTCCGACAAGCCTGTGGCCTTTTACAACCTCGACGTGATCATCTCGCTGGGCTACCGGGTCAAATCGCGCGAGGGCACGCGCTTCCGCCAATGGGCCAGCCAGGTACTCAAGCAACACCTGACCCAAGGCTACACCCTCAACCGTGAACGCTTCGAGGCCAACGCCCGCGAGCTGGAAGCGGCGCTGGAACTGGTGCGCAAGACGGCACGCGCGCCCGAGCTGGATAGCGAGGGTGGCCGTGGGCTGGTGGAAATCGTCAGCCGCTACACCCAGACCTTTCTCTGGCTGCAGCGCTATGACGAAGGCCTGCTCAGCGAACCCGCCGGCAGCCCCGGTGGCGAGTTGCCCGACCTGGCCAGCGCGCGCCAGCACCTGCAGGGGCTGAAAACCCAGCTGATGGCCCGTGGCGAAGCCAGTGACCTGTTCGCCCGCGAACGCGGCGACGGCCTCGCCGCGCTGCTCGGTAACCTGCAGCAGAGCGTATTCGGCGAGCCGGCCTACCCCAGCCTGGAAAGCAAGGCCGCGCACCTGCTGTATTTCGTGGTCAAGAACCACCCCTTCGCCGATGGCAACAAACGCAGCGGCGCCTACCTGTTCGTCGACTTCCTGCACCGTAACGGCCGCCTGCTCGACGCCCAGGGCAACCCGCTGATCAACGACACCGGCCTGGCCGCTCTGACCCTGCTGGCCGCCTAGCCCGTCCTCCGCACAGAAAGACACATTGATAGCCTTGATCATGAATATGCTCGCCCCGGTACCCCGCCCATGACCGCTTTGCTCACCGATAACCTGCCACTGCTGGCCGGCGCGCCCAATGGCATCAAGAAACTGCGTGAGCTGATTCTGGAACTGGCGGTGCGCGGCAAGCTGGTGCCGCAAGATCCGAACGATGAGCCAGCCAGTGAGCTGCTTAAGCGGATTGCCGAGGAAAAGGCGCGGCTGGTGGCTGAGGGGAAGATCAAGAAGCAGAAGGGGCTGGCTGAAATTGGTGAAACAGAAAGACCGTTTGATGCGCCTCCAGGATGGGAGTGGGTAAGCTTAAATTCGATTTCTGAGCTAGAAAACGGCGATAGAAGTAGCAACTATCCGAACAAAAGCCAACTAGTTGAGAAGGGAATAGCTTTCATCAACGCCGGACACCTAGTTAACGGCCGCGTAGACATGGCCGATATGAATTACATCTCCCGTGAGCGGTTTGATCTGCTCAGATCAGGCAAGGTGGCCGATGGCGATATCTTGTTCTGCTTACGTGGCTCTTTGGGGAAAAATGCTCTTGTAAAATCGATAAAAGAAGGGGCGATTGCGTCTTCTCTTGTGATTATTCGAGTGTTCCCCAAGACACAAAATAACTACTTAATGCGATATCTCTCAAGCTCGCTCGCGTCTCGAATGATCAAGAAGTATGACAACGGCACAGCGCAACCTAACCTGTCCGCAGGCGATCTTGGGAAATTCCTTCTGCCAATTCCCCCACTTACCGAACAACACCGCATCGTCGCCAAAGTCGATGAACTGATGACCCTGTGCGACCGGCTGGAAGCCCGGCAGACCGATGCCGACAGCGCCCACGCCCAACTGGTGCAGGCGCTGCTGGATAGCCTGGTCCAGGCCCGCGATGCCGAGGACTTTGCGCAAAGCTGGCAACGCCTGGCCGAGCACTTCCACACCCTGTTCACCACCGAATCCAGTATCGACGCCCTCAAGCAAACCCTGCTGCAACTGGCGGTGATGGGCAAACTGGTGCCGCAAGATCCTAACGATGAGCCAGCTAGTGAGTTGCTGAAGCAGCTTTCAAATGAGAGCGCTAATGAAGTAATAGCTAAAAAGAAAAAGCCACTGCCAGCAAGTATGAAAGAGCAAAACCTATTTGTACCTCCAAAGTCTTGGGCGTGGTGTCGCGTAGGTGATCTTATTTCCATAAAGCATGGCTATGCTTTTTCTAGTGATTTTTTTTGCAACTCAAGATCGCCATATATCTTGACTACGCCGGGAAATTTTTTTGAGTGCGGCGGCTTCAAAGACCGAGGTGATCGCACAAAGTATTATGATGGGCCAGTTGATCAAGAGTTTATTCTTGAGCCGGGCGATCTTATTGTCGCTATGACAGAGCAGGCATCGGGGCTTCTGGGAAGCGTCGCCATTATCCCAAGCGATGAAAACATTTATTTACACAATCAGCGACTAGGCAAGCTCATTTTTAATCGTGAAATTCTTTGCTCTGGTTTTGTTTCTCTCTACTTCAATAGTGCCTTCCTCAGGTCGAGCGTTGCTGAAAGCTCGACTGGCATGAAGGTGAAACATACTTCGCCGATAAAGATTGAAGCGATCAAATTTCCTTTACCTCCACTCGCCGAACAACACCGCATCGTCGCTAAAGTCGATCAACTGATGACGCTCTGCGACCAACTCAAAGCCCGCCTTAACCAGGCCCGCCAGGTGCACGAGCAACTGGCCAGCGCGCTGGTCGAGCAGGCCGTGGCCTAACCAACAGGAGTGCAGGGATGCCCATTCGCACGCAAATATGGACGGTCGGCGCACAGCCCGCGCCGCTGAAAAACGCCGTGCTGGCCAGTGAGCAGTTTCTCGAAGACATGATCGTCAGCGCCCCGGCGCTGCTGTCCGAGGACTGGCTGCTGATCGGTCGGCAGGAAAGCACCGGCCAGGGCGGGCGTATCGACCTGCTGGCGCTGGCGCCGGATGCCTCGCTGGTGCTGATCGAACTCAAACGCGAGCGCACCCCGCGCGAGGTGGTGGCGCAGGCGCTGGACTATGCGGTGTGGGTGGAGCGCCTGCAGGCAAACGAGATCGAGGCCATCTACCAGCGCTTCAAGCCGGGTGCCGACCTGGCGACGGACTTTCAGGCGCGCTTCGGCGCGCCGCTGGAGGCCGAGGCGCTGAACCAGAGCCATCAGATCGTCATCGTCGCCGCCGAACTGGATGCCAGCAGCGAGCGCATCGTCGGTTACCTGAGCGAGCGCGATATCGCCATCAACGTGCTGTGCTTTCAGGTGTTCCAGCTGGGGGAACAACAACTGATCAGCCGCGCCTGGCTGCTTGACCCGACCGAGGCGCCGCAAGCCAGCAGCGCCAGCAAGCCCGGCATGCCGGCCGAGCCGTGGAATGGTGAGTTCTATGGTTCCTACGGCCACAGCAGCACGCGCGACTGGGCCGAGGCGCGGCACTTCGGCTTCATCTGCGGCGGTGGCGGCAGTTGGTACAGCAACAGCCTGAAGATGCTCGCTCCCGGCGACCGTGTGTGGGTCAACGTGCCCGGCGCCGGTTACGTGGGCGTGGCCAAGGTCACCGGCCACGCCACCCCGGCCAAGGACTTCTGCCTGCTGCACAACGGCGAGGAACGCCCGGCGCTGGAAATGCTGCAGGCGGACTACCACCGCGAGTTCGTCGACGATCCCGAACGCTGCGAATACTTCGTGCCGGTGCAGTGGCTACACAGCCTGCCGCTGAACGAAGCGGTGAAGGAGGTCGGCCTGTTCGGCAACCAGAACACCATCTGCCGCCCGACCACGCCGAAATGGCGCTGGACGGTGGAGCGACTCAAGGAACGCTTCGGTATTCACTGAAGCGCGCCAAACCCAGCCAACACCCCCAAACGGACAAGGACGCCCCATGCAGCTCCCCATACCAAGCTTTCTGCTGGAGCAACTCGATATCAGCCTAAACCACGCCGTCGGTTATGTGCTGCGCGGTCTCAAACATTTGGCTCTCTGGCTGACGGGCCTGACCGCCCTGATCGCGGCAACCTGCATCGTGTTCGAATATGGCGAAGGGCTGGCCGATATCTCCCAGTTCGAATGGGCCTTCATGGTGCTGGCAGCGCTGCTGGCCTGGCGGCATTGCCATTACGCCCGGCAATTCGGCTATGGCTTCTGGCGCGGCCTGGCGCGAGGGCTGAGCGCACAGGGCACGGCGTTGATCATCCAGTTCACCCTGCTGGGGGTAATGATGCTGTTAATGCTGTGGGCCATGAGCCAGCCCTTGGAATGGCAGATCACTGCGGATGCCATGAACGATGGCGATATAACTCTCAAGACCTACGAAATCACTGGCCTGGCTATGGTGCTGCTGGCCCTGTATCTCGGCGCGCCTACTCGCCCACTCGATGCCGTAGCCACCCAGCCGAAACAACAGGCGCTGCGCCAGGAACCCACCCTCGCCTCTACTCCCGACAAGGACGTCTCGCTGTGAACTACCTGTACCCGCTGTGTGCATTGACTCTTTTCGGCCTGCCGTTACAGGCAAGCCAGGCCAATACCGATGCCGCCCGATTGATCGACGGCTGCCGCGAGTTGGTCAGCATCTACGGCAAACGCGACGAACTGCGCTTTGCCGCTGCACAGTTCACGTCGCTCTCCGAGGCGATGCGCGCCGGTTATTGCCGAGGCGTGCTCGACGAGTACCAACGCAAGAATACCTGCAACACCAACGACTGGCGTGAGCAGGCCAATACCATTGCCAGCCATGCCTTCGAGCAACCGCAGGATGTCGACACCTTGCTGGCAACTGCCTGTGGCCGTTGAACAGGGGCTGACCCTACCCCAGGCGGTGGAGCGCCTGTTCGGTATTCCCGTGGCTCGCCATCCGGTGCTGCGCAATGCGGTAAACACCTTGGTCAAGGCGCTGAGCCAAGCCAAGGTGTTGCAGTTACAGGAAGAAGAAATCAGCTACGTCACGAACGGCCGCAAACGTTGGACGCTGCCGCGCAGTGATCTGGTCGGGCTGAGCAATGCCATAGTGCTGCACGGTATCTTCGGTGAACCGAAAACGGTTCTGCGCCTGTTCGAGCAACCCAAGGTTCGCCGCGAGCATGCCGACTGGGCCCGGAGCCTACTGCTGGAGCGGCAATCGGTCGCCAGTCTGGGGCTGATCAATCAGGAGCTGCTGCGCTTGCTCGACCTGCTCGAATCGGACGTTGACCTCAAGCAGGTGCGCCTGCCCAACCCCTTCGATAACAACACCCTGCCGCAGATGGGCCTGGACGACTATGGCGGCAACCTGCTGCGGGCACTCGCCTGCCAGACTGCGGCCCTGTCACTAGGCGACAGCATGATGGCTCACTACCTCAATGGCGAACTGGAGCAGGCGCACTCGGCAGCACTCGCCCTGGACACCCAGAACTCCCTGCTACTGCAGTATCGCCAGATGATCCTGCGCCGCTACGAAGAAGCACGCGCCTTCGATGAGCTGCTGGATACGTGGCGATGAACGGTCTTGGTAGTGGATTCCACACCTGAACACTGGCTCCGTCATCACAACGGAGCCAGTCATGCATACCATTCAAGCAATCCTCACCCGCTGCCCTCACCAGGTCAGCCCCTGCCATCAGCACAAAGCCCTGGAAATCGATCAGGCGCTGCGCCAGGGCACGCCCTTCACTGCCCTGGGTGGCAAGCGCGTGCGCTGTCGCCACGGCCTGGTGCGGTTCAAGCTGGGTTGCGCCTGGCGTCTGCTTTATCGCATCAGCACCAACGGCTACGTGCCGCACAGTCTGGTCAGCCGCCAGTGTTTCGAACGTGAACTGAAACGAAGGCGGGCTCTCAAGCCCTGATTCCTTTCATTCACTGGAGAAACACCCATGACTGCAATCATTGCACTGAAACAACCGCTGCTGGCCGCCGATGGCCTGGAGTTGCAGGTCAGCCTGCTGGACTTTGCACGCCTGAAGCACAAGTACACGGTCTCATCCGAGGCGGAAATGAGCGCCGAGCAATGGGAGGGGGCGGAGCTGGAGTACCGCCGCTTCCTGACGCTCAAGTGCCTGTATCCGGCAGTGGCACTGGTGCCGAGCAAGCAGGTCGATGACATCTGGCATGCACACATTCTCGATACCCGCGCCTACCGCGAGGACTGCCATCAGGTATTTGGCCGCTTCATCGACCACTACCCCTACTTCGGCATCTACGGTCAGGAGGACTATCAGGAACTGACGAATGCATTCGCTCATACCGTCGCGCTCTACGAAAAACACTTCGGTGCCTACCCAGGCGGCGGCAATGAGGCCCAAGCCATGCGCTGCAAAGGCCACGCCTGCCATGTGCCGACAACCTGCGCCTGCCGCGTGCCTGGCACCTGCCAGTAACGACGCGATAAACGGCTAACACCCGTAGCGCCTTCTGCAGGTTGCAGGGGGCGCACTTAGGGGAAACGCCAAAATGGTCGTCATTGCCGCACAGGAACTATCCCAAAGCCTACGTAATGCCTGAGCGCCTGCCACCACCGGAGTTTGCCAAGTAAAAATCCGACTTTCCTTATTGCCTTTACACAGCACAGCACTGCACAGTCCGGGGCCGTCATGCCAGCGGCCCTTTGCCGCTATGCTGTAATCGACTTTCCCGCAGGGCTCAGCCTGGGCAACGAGAACTATGAAAACCCTGACCTTACGCAACCGCATCATTGCCAGCTTCACCGTGATCATCGTCATCTTTCTCATCATGGCGATGATGGCTTACCTGCAGACTTCGCGGATCAAGAGCGAAACGGAGCAGATGGTCACCAAGTCCGTTCCCGGCACCTACTACGTCAGCAGCCTGCAGGATCTGTGGGCTCGCCATATGCTCGATACCCGCCGCCTGCAACTACGCCTGCTCGATGAAAAAGACGAGACGCTGATTCAACATTATCGCGACCAATGCGCGACCTATCAGGAAGGCATCGACGAGTTGCTCGGCCAATACCAGCGCGCAGTGGCCAGCGAGCAGGAGCAGGATCTGCTGGACACCTTCAAACGCAACTACCAGCAATACCTGAAGCTGCATGCGCAACTGCTGACCCTCCTCGAGGCGGACGACTACCAAGCGGCCCGCCAGCTCGGCGGCGGCAAAGTGTTTCCCAAGTGGGATGAAGGTCAGCTGAATCTGGCGCATCTGAGCCAGATCAACCGCGAGCAATCCACCAGCGCCGCCAAGCAAATCAATAGCACCTTATATTGGCTGGAGCTGAGCATCCCGATTGCCATCGTGCTGATCATCATGGTCGCGCTGGTCAGTGGGCTGCTGCTGTTACGCTCGATTCTTCACCCGGTCAATCTCATCGTCAGCAGCCTGAAGAATCTGGAAAGCGGCGATCTGTCGGCGAAGCTCGATCTGCACCGCCGTGACGAGTTCAACGTCATCGAGCAGGGTTTCAACAGCATGGTGGCCGAACTCAAGACGCTGGTCGGCAGCGCCCAGCGCTCGGCCGTGCAGATGACCACCTCGGTCACCGAAATTGCCGCCACCTCGCGCCAGCAGCAGGCCACCGCGACGGAAACCGCCGCCACCACCACCGAGATCGGCGCCACCTCGCGGGAGATCGCCGCCACCTCGCGCGATCTGGTGCGCACCATGAGCGAGGTGTCCGACACCGCCGAACAGACCTCCATCCTCGCCGGCACCGGCCAGCTCGGTCTGGCGCGCATGGAAGAGATCATGCACCAGGTGATGGGCGCCGCCGATGTGGTCAACGGCAAGCTGTCGATCCTCAACGAGAAGGCCGGCAACATCACGCAGGTGGTCACCACCATCGTCAAGGTGGCCGACCAGACCAATCTGCTCTCGCTCAACGCTGCCATCGAGGCGGAGAAGGCCGGTGAGTATGGCAAGGGCTTCGCCGTGGTCGCCGTGGAGGTGCGTCGCCTGGCTGACCAGACCGCCGTGGCCACTTACGACATCGAACAGATGGTGCGCGAGATCCAGTCGGCCGTGTCGGCTGGCGTGATGGGCATGGACAAGTTTTCCGAAGAGGTGCGCCGTGGCATCGGCGAGATGACCCAGATGGGCGATCAGCTCAACCAGATCATCCAGCAGGTGCAAGCCCTGGCACCACGCATCCTGATGGTCAACGAGGGCATGCAGGCGCAGTCCACCGGTGCCGAGCAGATCAACCAGGCGCTGGTGCAGTTGAGCGAGGCGAGCAGCCAGACGGTCGACTCGCTGCGCCAGGCGGGTAGCGCCATCGACGAGCTGAATCAGGTGGCCAACAACCTGCGCGTTGGCGTCAGCCGCTTCAAGGTCTGAACATGTCAGCCTCCAGCAAGGCGTCGGCCGGCGAACTGCATCTGCAGTTCCAGCTCGGCGAGGATCGCTACGCACTGGCCGCCCGTGAGGTGGTCGAGGTGCTGCCGCTACGCCGCCTAAAGCAGATTCCCGAGGCGCCGGAATGGGTGGCCGGCTTGCTCGCGCATCGCGGCAAGATGATCCCGGTGCTCGACCTCAGCCGCCGCGTGCTCGGTCGCCCGGCCCTGGCACGCAACAGCACGCGCCTGGTGCTGGTGCATTTCGCTACAGCGCAGGCCGCAACTGGCGCCGTGCTGGGGCTGATTCTCGAACAGGCGAGCAACACCCTGCGTCTGCCGCAAGAGGCCTTCCAGAGCAGCGGCCTGGAAGCAGGCCAGCCCGATTATCTCGGCCCCGTGCAGGGCAAGGGCGCGGGCCTGATCCAGCGTATCGAAGTGGCCGGCCTGCTCGACGCCAGCATGCGCGCCCTGCTGTTCCAGGCGGCGGACAGGGGCTGACGGCATGATCGAACACATCGAGCGCCTGCTCAAAAGCCGCATCGGGCTGGATGCCGAATCGATCGGCCGCAACGTGATCGAACGCGCCGTGCGCCAGCGCATGGCCGCGCTCGGCCAGAACACGCTGGAACAGTATTGGACGACCCTCGGCGGCTCTTCGCGCGAGCAGCAGGCTCTGGTCGAAGCAGTGGTGGTGCCGGAAACCTGGTTCTTCCGTTACCCGGAATCCTTCAACGCGCTGGCCAGCCTGGCCCTGGAGCACCTGGTGCAGTTGGCCGGCAGTCGCCCACTACGGCTGATCAGCCTGCCCTGCTCCAGCGGCGAAGAGCCCTATTCGATCGCCATGACCCTGCTCGATGCCGGCCTGCTGCCCAACCAGTTCCACATCGATGCACTGGATGTCAGCGACAAGGTACTGGAGCGCGCGCGCCATGGTCTGTATGGGCGCAACTCGTTCCGCGGCGAGCAGTTGGCGTTTCGCCAAAGCCATTTCCACGAGCAGGCCGATGGCTTTCTGCTCGATGCGCGCGTGCGCGATTGCGTCAACCTGCGCACCGGCAACCTGCTCGACCCCGCGTTGTTCGCAGGGCAAGCACCGTACGACTTCATCTTCTGCCGCAACCTGCTGATCTACTTCGACCGCCCGACCCAGGTGCGCGTACTGGAACTGCTCAAACGCCAGTTGCAGGAGGACGGCACCCTGTTCATCGGCCCGGCCGAAGCCAGCCTGGCCAGCCAGAGCGGCCTGCAGGCCATCGGCCGGCAGCAGACCTTCGCCTTTCGCCTGGCACCACCAAGGCCTGCGCCCCTAGTGACTCAACCCAGCACGCCCCGGCTGCGCCAAACACTGCCACCGGTGGCACGGCCCGTCGTGGTGGCGCGCCCACGACCACGCCCAGCAGCGCCTACACCCACCGCGCCGGCAGCGGCGCCGAACGACATCTGGCAAGAGGTCGCCAGCCTGGCCAACGCTGGGCGCAGCGAGCAAGCCCGGCAGCACTGCGAGAAACACTTGCAGACACACGGGCCGAGCGCCGAGGGCTACTACTGGCTGGGCCTGCTCAGCGATGTGCAGGGCCAGGGTGAGCAAGCCTGCGCCTACTACCGCAAGGCCATCTATCTCGACCCGCAGCATCGTGAGGCGCTTACCCATCTGGCCACGCACCTGGAGGCCCAGGGCGATGCCAGTGGTGCACAGCGCCTGTATCGCCGCGCCCAGAACACGGAGGTAGGCAAGCGTGACTGAGATCCCGGTCGAGCAAACACAGGTGGACGATTGCTGGAACCGCATCGGCGTGTTCGGTGACAAGAGCTGCCCCCATCTGCAGCGCCATATCCACTGCCGCAACTGCGAAGTCTATGGCGCTGCCGCCATCGCCCTGCTCGACCGTTACAGCAGCCTGCAGAACGAGTTGCCTGCTGAGGAAGAGGCCGAGGCACTCTCTGCGCCGGTCGGTGAGCAGCGTTCCTTGCTGATCTTCCGCCTCGGCGAGCAATGGCTGGCCATTGCCACCCGGCGCCTGGCCGAGGTGATGCCGGTGTCGCCGATTCACGTCCTGCCGCATCGCAGCAATCAGGGCCTGCTCGGCGTCACCAATGTCCGTGGCACCCTGGTCGCCTGCCTGTCGTTGCCAGACCTGCTCGGCCTGCCGAGCCAGAGCACGCCACGCGAACAGCGGCGCGTGGTGCCGCGCATGCTGATTCTGGAAAGCGAAAGCGGCCCGCTGGTGACCCCGGTCGATGAAGTCAGCGGCACCCAACGCGTGCCCGTGGCCCGTATTGCCAGCGCGCGCCACGACGACAGCCTGACCATCAGCCGCTTCACGGCCGGCGTGCTGCAGTGGCAGGATCGCAGCATCACCGTGCTGGATGACGAAGCGCTGTTGCAACACATGATCAGGAGCCTCGCGTGACACCCGATCAGATGAGGGATGCATCGCTGCTGGAACTCTTCCGCCTGGAGGCGGAAGCGCAGAAGCAGGTGCTCGACACAGGCCTGATGATTCTCGAGCGTGACCCGCTCAACGCCAGTCAGCTGGAAGCCTGCATGCGCGCCGCGCACTCGCTCAAGGGCGCGGCACGCATCGTCGGTCTGGATCATGGCGTACAGGTCGCCCATGCCATGGAAGACCTGCTGGTGGCGGCGCAGGAGCAGCAATTACGCCTGTCCCCGGAATATATCGATGCCTTGCTGCAAGGCTCCGACATGCTCCTGCGGATCGGCCAGACGCAGACCGACCCAGCGCTCGATGGTCAGGTTGCGAGCCTGACCGCCCACCTGCGGATACTGTTCGGTCAACCTACGGCACGGCCGCAAACACATGCCGAACCGCACGAAGTCAGCACGCTCAGTTCTGTTGCTGCCAGCTCGACAGCCAGCGATCCCCAGACGGACGAGCGCAATGCCCGGGTGCTGCGCGTATCCGCCGAGCGCTTCGATCACCTGATTGATCTTTCCGGCAAATCGCTGGTGGAGTTCCAGCGCACCAAGCCGCTGAGCGATGCCCTGCATCGCCTCAAGCGCCAGCAGGAGTCGGCACGGCGCACCCTGGAATCGCTGCGCGAACATCTGCTCGGCACCGAGCTGGATGCCACCACCCAGGCGCTGTTCAATGAGAGCCGCAACCTGCTGATCGAATGCCAACAGCAGTTGCAGGCGCACCAGGAACTGTTCGACGACTTCGTCTGGCATGGCGGTCAGCGTACCCAGCAGCTCTATGACCTGGCCCTGGCCTCGCGCATGCGCCCCTTCGCCGATGTGCTGGGCGGGCATACGCGCATGCTGCGCGACCTTGGCCGCTCGCTGGGCAAACAGGTGCGCCTGGAAATCGAGGGCGAGAACACCCAGGTCGACCGCGACGTGCTGCAACGCCTGGAAGCACCGCTGACCCACCTGCTGCGCAATGCCGTCGACCACGGCATCGAGCCACCCGCCGAGCGCCGGCGCAAGAGCAAGGCCGAGGAAGGCCTGGTGCAACTGCGCGCCCGCCATCACGCCGGCATGCTGGTAATGGAAGTCAGCGACGATGGCGCCGGCATCGACCTTGAGCGGGTCGCCCAGGTGGTGGTCAACCGCCAGTTCGCCACAGCCGAACAGGTGATGCAGATGACCGAGGAAGAGCTGCTGGCCTTCCTCTTCCTGCCCGGTTTCAGCCTAAGCCAGCAGGTCACCGAAGTGTCCGGACGCGGCGTCGGCCTGGACGTGGTGCAGCACGAGATTCGCCGCATGCGCGGCAATGTCCGCCTGTTGCGCAGCCCGCAGGCGGGTTGCCTGTTCCACCTCGAGCTGCCGCTGACCCTGTCGGTGGTGCGCGCCCTGGTGGTGACCATTGGCGGCGAGGCTTATGCCTTCCCACTGGCGCAGATCGAACGCATGCTGCGCCTGCCGCGCAGTGCCATCGTCCAGCTCGAAGGGCGCCAGCAGTTCTGGCTGGAGGACGAGCACGTCGGCCTGCTTTCGGCCGCGCAACTGCTGCAATGTGCAGAAGCCCAGGGCGAGCAGGAGGACATCCCGATCGTGCTGATCCGTGACCGCGAACGCTGTCATGGTCTGGCCGTCGAAGCCTTCGTCGGCGAATACACTCTGGTGCTGATGCCGCTCGACGCCCGCCTGGGCAAGGTACGCGATGTCACGGCCGGCGCCCTGCTGCATGACGGCACGCCGGTGCTGATCCTTGATGTCGACGACCTGCTCAACTCGGTCGGCAAATTGCTCGGCAGCGGCAATCTGGAGCGGGTCGACCACAGCAGCCTGGCCCGTCAGGCGCACAGCAAACGCGTCCTGGTGGTCGATGACTCGCTGACGGTGCGCGAACTGGAACGCAAGCTGCTGCTCAGCCGTGGCTATCAAGTGGAGGTGGCCGTGGATGGCATGGACGGCTGGAACGCCCTGCGCGCCGGGAGCTTCGATCTGCTGATCACCGACATCGACATGCCGCGCATGGATGGCATCGAACTGGTCAGCCAGGTGCGCCAGGATCCGCGTCTGCGCTCGTTGCCGGTGATGGTGGTGTCGTACAAGGATCGTGAAGAGGATCGCCGCCGCGGCTTGGAGGCCGGCGCCGACTACTACCTGGCCAAGGCCAGCTTCCACGACGAAGCGCTGCTGGACGCCGTGCAGACCCTGATCGGTGAGGCCCGCGAATGAAGATCGCCATCGCCAACGATATGCCCCTGGCCGTCGAAGCCATGCGCCGCGCCCTGGCCGGCGACGCCCAGTACGAACTGATTTGGGTAGCTGAAAACGGTGAACAAGCCGTGCAACGCTGCCAGGAAGCGCTCCCGGATCTGCTCCTGATGGACATGCAGATGCCCGGTATGGACGGCGTGGAAGCGACCCGCCGGATCATGCAGGAGACCCCCTGCGCCATTCTCATCGTCACCTCCGACGTCGAGCGCAACATGACCCAGGTGTTCGATGCCATGGGCGCTGGCGCACTGGACGTGGTCGCCGTGCCATCGCTCGGCCCGCAGCAGACGCCCGACTCGGCGACGCTGCGGCGCAAGATTCACAACATCTCCTGGATGGTCGGGCACAAGACCTCGCACTCGGCAAAGGCCGCGCCCTTGCGCCAGACGGGGAATCGCGGCAACCGCCTGGTAGCCATCGGTGCCTCGGCGGGTGGCCCGGCCTCACTGGTGGAGTTGCTGCGGGAAATTCCTGCGGACTTCGCCGCCAGCATCGTCCTGGTTCAGCATGTCGACGAAGTGTTCGCCACCGGCATGGCGCAGTGGTTGGCCAGCGAGTCGCACATGCCCGTGCGCCTGGCGCGCGATGGCGAAACGCTGAAACCGGGCGCCGTGCTGCTGGCCGGCACCAACAATCACCTCTACCTGACCCAGCAGGGGCATCTGGAATATCGCCGCGAGCCTCTCGACCAGATCTATCGTCCCTCTATCGATGTATTCTTCGAAAGTGTGGCCAACCACTGGCAGGGTCACGCCGTCGGCGTGCTGCTGACGGGCATGGGCCGCGATGGCGCACGCGGCCTGAAGCAGATGCGCGAGCGAGGTTTTCATACCATTGCGCAGGATGAAGCCAGCAGCGCAGTCTATGGTATGCCCAAGGCTGCCGTGGCAATCGAGGCCGCAGCCGAAGTATTGCCGCTGAACCGAATCGCGGCACGCCTGGTCGAGCGACTGGGCCGAACTCATTCACATATTGGCGGAGACAGGTAATGCAGCGGCCCCAAGGGAGTCCCCCTAACCAGTACCGACAGCACGAGCAGCAGATGATGGTGCTGCTGGTCGACGATCAGGCCATGATCGGCGAGGCCGTGAGACGGGCACTGAGCGCAGAGAGCGACATCGACTTCCACTTCTGCTCCGACCCACAGCAAGCCCTGAGCCTGGCGCAACAGATCAAGCCGACGGTGATCCTGCAGGATCTGATCATGCCCGGCTTCGATGGCCTCGACCTGCTCGTGCAATACCGCAACGCCCCCAGCTTGCGCGAAGTGCCGATCATCGTGCTGTCAAGCAAGGAGGATCCTCAGGTCAAGAGCGCTGCCTTCAGCGCCGGTGCCAACGACTATCTGGTCAAGCTGCCGGATGAAATCGAACTGCTGGCGCGCATCCGTTATCACTCGCGCTCCTACCTCACCCTGCTGCAACGCGATGAGGCCTATCGCGCCCTGCGCGAGAGCCAACAGCAACTGCTCGACACCAACCTGGTACTGCAGCGGCTGATCAAGTCCGACGGCCTTACCGGCCTGGCCAACCGCCGCTACTTCGACGAGTACCTGGAACTCGAATGGAGCCGAGCCCTGCGTGAGCAGAGCGAACTGTCGCTGCTGATGATCGACGTGGACTACTTCAAGGCCTACAACGACCAGAACGGGCACGTCGATGGCGACGACGTCCTGCGCCGCGTGGGCGATACCCTGCGCGCCAGTTGCTCGCGCTCGACCGACCTGGTCGCGCGTTACGGCGGCGAAGAGTTCGCCGTGATCATGCCGAGCACTGCAGCCGGCGGGGCGCGCCTGCAGGCCGAGAAGATTCGCCGCGCCATCGAAGCGCTGGAAATCCCCCACGACCTGCCCAAGCCCGGCTCCTCGATCAGCGTCAGCATCGGCCTGGCTACTTTGCGGCCGTCGATGGGCAGCGAACCGCTGAGCCTGGTGATCAAGGCCGACGAAGGGCTGTACCTGGCCAAACACAGCGGGCGGAACTGCGTCGCTCAGGTCAGCGACGACACCTGATCATGGCAGCGTATAGCTGACCGGTAATCGCCCACATTTCCTGCTGCCCCCACCTGCCCCAGGGCGGGCTGCAGGCCCCGTCCTACCTGGCTTCCAACGCGCCCACTAGAGGTCAAGGCCCACGCCATGGCCTCATGCGCAAGGGCTGCCGATTGACTGAATTAACCAGTTAGTACATTTTCTCGGGCGTTCGTCACAACAACAAGAGACGCCCCCATGACACCCTGCATCCTGGTGCTCAACGGCCCCAACCTGAACCTGCTCGGAACCCGCGAACCGGCCACCTACGGCCACGAGACCCTGGCCGATATCTCCCGCCTGTGCGCCGACACCGCTGCCGAGCACGGCCTGACCATCGAGTTTCGCCAGACCAACCATGAAGGTGAGCTGATCGACTGGATCCACGGTGCACGCGGACGCTGTGCCGGCATTCTGATCAACCCGGCGGCCTGGACACATACCTCGGTAGCCATCCGCGACGCCCTGGTGGCCAGCGAACTGCCGGTGATCGAAGTGCACCTGTCCAACGTGCACAAGCGTGAGCCCTTCCGCCAGCATTCGTTCGTCTCGGCCATCGCGGTCGGGGTGATCTGCGGCCTGGGCAGCCAGGGCTACCGTCTGGGGCTCGAATATTTCGGCCAGTCGCTCAAGGGGTAAGACACATGTCCAGCGTTTCTTCCGGCATCCTCGCCGGTCTCATCGGCCGCGGTATCCAGGCCTCGCGCACGCCGGCCATGCACGAGCGAGAAGGCGACGCCCAGGGCTTGCGCTATCTCTATCGACTGATCGACCTGGATCAACTCGACCTCGATATCGATGCCCTGCCCGCCCTGCTTACCAGCGCCCAGCAAATGGGCTTTACCGGCCTGAACATTACCTTCCCGTGCAAGCAGGCGATCATTCCGTTGCTCGACGAACTGTCTGCCGAGGCCCGTGGCATCGGCGCGGTCAACACCGTGGTGCTCAAGGACGGTAAGCGCGTCGGGCACAACACCGATTGCCTGGGTTTTGCCGAGGGCTTTCGGCGCGGACTGCCCAACGTCAGCCGCCGCCGTGTGGTGCAAATGGGCGCCGGTGGTGCCGGCGCGGCAGTGGCGCACGCGCTGCTGGCAGAAGGTGTCGAGCGCCTGTGCCTGTTCGAGGTGGAGCCCGGCCGCGCTCAGGCGCTGGCGGATAACCTCAACGCCCACTTCGGCGCCGGTCGCGCCGTTGCCGGCGAGGATCTGGCCTGTGAAGTCGCAGCCGCTGACGGCCTGGTCAACACTACGCCCGTGGGCATGGCCAAGCTGCCCGGCACACCGCTGCCGGTGGAGCTGCTGCATGCCGGGTTGTGGGTTGCCGAGATCATCTACTTCCCGCTGGAAACCGAACTGCTCCGTCACGCCCGCGCACTCGGCTGCCGCACGCTGGATGGCGGCACCATGGCGGTGTTCCAGGCAGTCAAGGCGTTCGAGCTGTTCAGTGGCCGTGCCGCCGATGCCGAGCGCATGCAGGCGCACTTCGCCAGTTTCTGAAGCTGTAAACCGACAAGCCTCTGGCCGCAATGCTGCGGCCAGGGGCTTATTTTTGGGTTCTCTGCGGAGTCACAGGGAAAGAGTCTTGATACCGGACTGGCAATACGGTGTTGGTTGTTCTTGTGTCTGTTCCGGATTGCCGCGTTTTTACTGATGTTTCTGGTTTCGCCCTCCCGGGCGAGTGACTTTGCGGGCAAAGTCACCAAACCCTTCCGCCCGTTCATCCGGCCCTCGCTGCGCGAGGGTTCGCTCACTCCATCGCCGTTCCAGAGGCCCGACCGGATGCGGCCCACCGACGGTGGGCCATCCATGGCCCATCGCGGCTCTCGCGACATCCATGTTGCTCGACCTCTTCCACGACGATTCCGTTCGCCCTCCTGGGCGGGCTCTGTACGCGCCTGAACCTGAGGCAACCCAGAAGCTGTTCGGAGTGGTCTAGCAGGAGCAAGAGCAGCCGATGTGGCTACTGAGTTAAACCAATAGTTTCAGGCGCGCGAATGGCCCCTTCAGGAGGGTGAGTGGAATCGTTGCGCAGAGGGGCGAGCGGCATGGATGCCGCGAGATACCGATGGCGGCCCCGCTTAAAGGGCCAGGGACGGCCCTTGTAAGCCGACCCTCGGAGCAGCGATAGAGCGAACGAACCCGGCGAAGCCGGGGCCGGATGTCAGGGCCAAGACTTTTTGCCTTCTTTTGTGGCGTTTGACAAAAGAAGGTCGCCGGGGGGCGAAACGGGAGCTGTCAGCAGAATGCCGATAAGCAGCCTGAACACCGAAAATGACAGCAAATCCACACAAACTTGCCAGTCCAGTATTAACCAAGCAGCCCTCTAAACAACAAAGAACCTCTTCCACGGGACTGGAAATCAGCGCTGGATATAGCGCAGCACCGCATCACAGATCATGGTCTTGTGCCGCTGACGGACGTCCTCGTCCGGCAGGTCGATCTGGAAGATCTCACCAAAGGTATGCCGGTTGGACACGCGATAGAAGCAGAACGAGCTGATCAGCAGGTGCACGTCGAGCACATCGATGCCTGGACGGAACACGCCCTCCTCCTCGCCGCGACGCAAGGTCTTGCCGAGGGTATCGAGCACCACGTTACTCATCTGGCGGATGGCCGGCGACTGCTTGACGTACTCGCCGTAGTGGATGTTCTCGATGCTGACGATACGCACGAAATCGACGTTGTGGTCGTGGTGGTCGAAGGTGAACTCCACCAGTCGACGGATCGCCAGCGCCGGCGGCAGCGACTCCAGATCAAGACGGCTCTCGGTGCCCCGGATATCGCCGTAGAGCTTGACCAGTACCTCGACGTAGAGCTGCTCCTTGCTGCCGAAGTAGTAGTAGATCATCCGCTTCGACGTCGCGGTGCGTTCGGCAATGGCGTCCACACGGGCGCCGGAGAGGCCCTGCTGGACGAACTCGGTGACGGCAGCCTGGAGAATGTTCTCGCGGGTCTTCTCCGGGTTGTTCTTGCGCGCCTTGCGCACGGCCTCGGTGGGCACGCTGGCAAGGCCAATGGCGGCTTCGGTCATACGGCTGTGATCTTTTTATAGGTATGGACAGGGATGAAGTATGGCAGGCCGGCAGATGGCTGGGCAGCGCTGAGACGACACGTCACAGCCTGCCCGCGCTCACAGCCGGGGCCGCTTCAGGCCACCGTTGCGCGCCTTGGCCATGGCCGCCAGGCGCACTGCGACGTTGGCCGCGCCGTAGCCTACGTAACCATTCTTGCGCTGGATGATCTCGAAGAAGAAACGCTCCTCGAACGGTTCGGTATAGACGTGGAACAGCTCGCCGCCCTGAGCGTCACGGTCGTACAGGACGTTGTAATAGGCCAGCTCGCTGAGGAATTCATCGTCGAAGTCGAAGCGCGCGGCCAGGTCGTCGTAGTAGTTCAGCGGAATCTCGAGCAGCGGCACACCGGCCTCCTTGGCCCTGGCCACCTCGGCGAAGATGTCCTCGCAGGAGAAGGCGATATGGTGCACGCCAGAGCCACGGTAGCTGGACAACGCATGAGCGATGGCGGTGTTGCGGTTCTCCGAGATGTTCAGCGGCAGGCGTACCGAACTGCAGCGGCTGCGGATCGCACGGCTCTTCACCAGGCCGTACGGGTCGGGTAGCACCACTTCGTCATCGGCCTCGAAATCCAGCAGGCTCTTGTAGAACAGCACCCAGCTATCGAGCGAATCGGCCGGCAACGCCAGGGCCATATGGTCGATGCGCTGCAGGCCGCCACTGGTCTGCGCGGCTGCATCCAGGCTGAAGTCGGTGTCGTAGAGGCTTTGCCCCTCGGCGCCCTGCTCGACCAGATAGATCAGGCTGCCATCCGGCGCGCGTACCGCCGGCACCTCACGCTCGTTGGGGCCGACCAGGCCACGATAGGGCTGGCCGCGATAGTCGCAGGCGCGTTGCAGAGCCGCCGACTCGTTCTTGACCCGCAGCGCGGTGGCACACAACGACGGGCCGTGCGCCTCGAAGAAGTTGTGCGCGAAGGAATAGGGCTCGGCGTTGAGCACGATATTGATGTCGCCCTGACGCAGCAGGCTGACATCCTTGGAGCGGTGCTGACCGGCGCGGGCGAAACCAAGGCGCTCCAACCAGTTGCCCAAACGGGCACCGACCGCCTCGTCGACGGCGAATTCGAGAAACTCCACCCCTTCGTAGCGGCTGGCAGGCGGTGGCGTGAACAGTACGCCTGGCTCGATGGCGTGGCCTTCCTTCTCCAGGCGCTTGTGGGTCTTCTCTTCGAGATACAGCAGCGAGCGCAGACCATCGGCGGCATTCTGCCGGGTCGGCGCGGCGCGGAAGCCGTCGTTGAAGATTTCCAGCGACAGCGGGCCGCGATACCCCGTGCGCAGGATTGGCGCGAGGAAACCGGCCAGGTCGAACTCGCCCTGCCCCGGGAAGCAGCGGAAGTGGCGGCTCCACTCCAGCACGTCCATGGCCAGGATCGGCGCATCGGCCATCTGCACGAAGAAGATCTTGTCGCCGGGAATCTCGGCGATGGCGCTCGGATCGCCCTTCAGCGAGAGGGTGTGGAAGCTGTCGAGGATCATGCCCACCGCCGGGTGATCCGCCTGGCGTACCAGGTTCCACACCTGCTGGTAGGTATTGACGTGTCGGCCCCAGGCCAGCGCTTCATAACCGATACGCAGGCCCCGTGCGCCGGCACGCTCGCCGAGCAGGCGCAGGTCATCGATGAGGATCTCATCATCGCCCAGGGAGTCGGCGGCGACGTTGCTGCACACCAGCACCAGGTCGGTGCCGAGCTCCTGCATCAGGTCGAACTTGCGCTCGGCGCGGTCGAGGTTGCGCTGCAGGCGGTCACGGCGGCAGCCCTCGAAGTCACGGAACGGCTGGAACAGGGTGATGGCCAGGCCCAGATCGGCGCAGCGCTTGCGAATTTCGCTGGGGCTGCCGTCGTAATAGAGCAGGTCGTTCTCGAAGATCTCCACGCCATCGAAGCCGGCGGCGGCGATGGCTTCGAGCTTCTCGGGCAGGGTACCGCTGAGGGAAACGGTGGCAATTGAACGCTGCATAGACGGACGGCTCCGGGTTGGAACGCGCCGTGGCAGGCTGGTGATGGTTATCCGGCTGTTTCGCAGCCCCTCACGCAGCCGGTTGGTCGGCGCTCATGAATTGTTCGTTACCCGGATTATTGGCAGCACGTCGATACTCGGCAATGCAAAATGGACGAACCGGTTAGTTTTCAGTTCGATAATCGCACACTGCTTATTTTTGCACCGCCTTGCGACTCTGCCATGCAGCAGCCAAACCGCTCAGGCAGATGATCAGAATGCCGATCAGCGCGGTGGAATCGGGCGTGTGCTGGAACACCAGCCAGCCCAGCAGCCCGGCGAAGATGATCTGCACGTAGCCGAACGGAGCCAGCAGTGCCGGCGCCGCATGGCGGAAGGCGTGAGTCAGCAGCAGATGAGCCCCCATACCACAGCCTCCCAACGCCAGCATCATCAGGCCGTGGGTGAGGCTGGGCACTTCCCATACGAATGGCACCAGAAGACTCATCACCAGAGTGTTGACCAGGCCAGCGCAGAAATTGCTGGTAGCGGCGCTGTCCACGCCGCTCAAGCGCCGCGTCAGTATCTGGTAGAGGCTGAAGCAGAGCGCCGCACTGAGCGGCAGTAGCACCGCCGGCGTGAACAGGTTGCCGCCCGGATGAACGATGATCAGCACACCAATGAAACCAATGATCACCGCGACCCACTGCCCCCGACTGACGCGCTCGCCGAGCAGCGGCACCGAAAGCGCCGTCACCAGCAAAGGCGCGAGGAAGATCACCGACGTCGCCTCGGCCAGCGGGATGAACATCAAACCGGAGGTGAACAGCAGGCTGACGCCCAGCAGACACAGCGCCCGCAGCACCTGCAGCCCCGGACGCTTGGTACGCAGTACACGCAACCCCGATTGCGGCAGGAAGATCCCGGCCATCAACAGGGTATGCACCAGATAGCGCGCCCAGACGATGAGGATGATCGGATAGAAACCCGACAGGTACTTGGACATGGTGTCGTGGCTGGCGAATAGAAAGGTCGCCAGCACCATCAGGCCAATGCCCTTGAATGGCTGGTTGGGGCCAGATAGCGGGGTAAGGCTCATGAATTACCTGAGACAGCGCACAGGGCGCGAGATTGATAGCAAGACAACTAACTATACACCCATAGCCTGCTCAGGCGCCTCGGCCAATCGTCCGAAGGCCAGGGCGAATTCATCCGCACTCTGCCAGCACTCTGCGGGTTTTCTCCAGCGCCAGAGACGCTCGCTGCAGGGCACTGACGCCCTGATCCAGCAACTGCCGGGTGGGAATTTCCAGGCTCAGCGGGATGTTCGCCGGCAGGGAGCGCAGCAGCCCATGCAGGTCGCAGTCGCCGTCACCTGGGAAGCGTCGCTCGTTGCGGGCCTGGCGCAGGATTTCGTCCATGTCGTCCGGACGCGGCCCGGCGACGTCGCACAGCTGGGCGTAGCGCAGCCGCGAGGGCGGGATGCTGGCCAGGTCCGCCAGGCGCGAGGCGCTGCGGTCGAAGTGGAAAGCATCGACCAGCACGCAACCATTGGGACGATCCGCCGCCGCGACGATGCGCACGGCCTGGGTCAGATCGCGGGCGTTCGTCCAGGGCATGAACTCCAGGTGCGGGTGCAAGCCATAGTGCAGCGACAGGTCACAGAGCGCGGCGAAATTGTCGGTCAGCCGCGCCTCGTCTGGGTCGTTGCCGGCCACCAGCAGCTCGCTGGCGCCACACTCGGCGCCGACAGCGAGGATCGACTCGAAATCAGCGACGCGGGTGTCCGGCTTCAGGCGCAGGATTTCCACATCGAGCACCCGAACGCCGGTGTCGCGCAGGCGCTGCAGCGTCTGCGCGCGCAAACCGGCATCGGCCACCAGCGGGAAGTGATGCTCCTCGGGCGTGGCCGGCACCAGGCGCAGGCCAACATGGCTGTAGCCGGCGCGGGCGGCGACCTCGACCATCTCCGGCGGCGACAGCTCGAGCACAGTGAGGGCGGCCAGGGAAAGAATTCGTTCGCTCATGGGAAATCTCTCGCTCAAAGAATCTGTGGAGCGCAGGCGCGCCCCGTTTCGGCGGCCTGGCGAATGGCCTCGACCAGCGCCAGGGTGCGCCCAGCATCGGCAGCGCTGACCAGCGGCGCCACCTGGCCACGGGCGACCCGGACGAAGTGTTGCAACTGCAGGCGCAGCGCTTCGTCGGCGTTGAACGCCTCCTGCGTGCGCAGCAGTGGCTGGTGCCAGCCGGCGCCGTCCTCGGCGTACTGCCAGCGCTTGAGCTGGGGAATGCTCAGGGCGCCACGGGTGCCGGCGAGCAGATAGCAGGGCTGGTCGGCCTGCTGCGGGTAGACCGGGTTCTCCCCGGAATCCAGCTCCCAGCTCCAAGGCGCGGCAACCGCATCGGAGCCGGTCAGGCTGCCCAGCGCGCCGTTGTCGAACTGCAGCAGCACGGCGACGCTGTCCTCGTTGGCAAAACCGCGCACGGCATTGCTGGTGATGGCCTGCACCTGGCGCACTTCACCGCATAGGTGACGCAACAGGTCGAGGTCATGGATCAGGTTGGTCAGCAACATGCCGGCACCGGCCTCTCGACGCCAGGGGATGTCGTAGTAGCTGTCGGGCTTTTGCACCTGCCACAGGGCAGTGACGGTAGTCAGTCGCCCCAGCGCGCCCTGCTCGATCAGCTCACGGGCGCGGGCGATCAACGGGTTATGACGGCGATGATGGCCGACCAGCACCTGCACGCCCGTGCGCTCACTGGCCGCGACCAGTTCACGTACTTCATCCAGATGCACGCCCACCGGTTTTTCCAGCAGCACCGGCACACCGGCGGCGAGGCAATCGAGCGCGGTGCTGACATGCAGGGCATTGGGGTTGGCGATGATCACCGCTTCGGGACGAGCCTCATCCAGCATCTGCCGGTAATCAGCGAAGTACGGCACGCCGCATTCAGCCGCGAACTCGGCAGCTTGTGGGCCTGGGTCGGCTATGGCACACAGTTGCGCCTCGGCGAGTGCCTGCAAGTGCTGGTGATGCTGACGGCCCATGACACCGGCGCCGATCAGGGCAATACGCAAGGGGGAAGTCACGCGTGGTTCCTCTTGTTGTCGTGCTCGCGTGGGTGCGCCGAATGCAGCAGGCGCAGACTTTTAATATTTAGAACTCAGTTCCAAAAAATCCGCAAGACGAAAATTCGAGGCGTACGACAGCCCCCAGAAGTTGGCGTGGAGGGCTCACTGAGCGAGCCAAGGCCCGCCGCAACGTCAAATCGCGATTAACAACGCGTGGGAGGGGCTTTATCCGCGAACCTTTTTCGCGGCTAAAGCCCCTCCCACGTTTTTTGTGCTGATTGCTACCCGGCCCGGGCGTTTCGCGGCTGAAGCCGCTCCTACGACAGGGTGGCAGTGTCAGCCGATCAGGCGAACAGCTCGGAGGCGGGACTGGCGGCGGCCAGCTCGGTAGCGGCGGCCAGCAGCTCGGGAGCCAGTTGCTCGATGCGGCTCAATGGCAGGCGCGCGCTGGGCCCGGCGATACTCAGCACGCCGATGGCCCGCCCCTCGAGCGGATGGCGCACCACCGCTGCCAGCGCCGCAGTGCCCAGCGACGAGCTTTCCATGACCCAGGCATAGCCCTGCTGGCGCGCCAGGACCAGACGCTGCAGCAGTTCCTGCTCGTTACGTGGCGCGTTGGGGCCGAACTCGGCCGGATCGGCCACGCCCTGGCGCGCCACCAGCGCCAGCGCCTCGGCATCGCTCATGCTGGCCAGCCAGGCATGCCCGGAAGCGGTGTAGAACAGCGGCGCGTCGCGGCCCATGTCCGGGTCGTAGCGCAGGCCGGAGCGCGCGCCCTGGCTCTTGGCGATCCAGGTCTGCCGCTCGCCTTCGATCACTCCCAGGCGTACCAGCTCGCCACTGCGCTCGGCCAGTCCATCGAGGATCGGCTGCACCACGTCGGCACCGCTGTTGGCCAGGTAGCGAAAACCCAGGGCGACCAGCTTGGTCGACAGGCGATAGCGACTGGTGCGTTCGTCCTGACGTACGTAGCCCAGGCGAATCAGCTCGGCGAGCATGCGATGGGTCGCGCTCTTGGGTATCTCCAACTCATCAGCCAGGGCCTGCAACTGCACGCCGCGAGCATCGCGGGTGAGGCTTTCGAGAAGGCTGAGCGCACGTTCGATCTGACTGCCGGCCATGGGGGAATCCTGAAAAATGTGCGCCGATTCTAAGAGACAAGCGGCCCGCCTGACAGCCCACCCCTCTGGATGCAGGCGAGCAGACGCGCGATACTGCGATGACGGCAGGAATGTACTAACTGGTTCGTTCTTGTTCGTTTATCGAACAAAACCCGATTTGACGAATTGAAATGGCCAGCAGGGTCGGCCCACTATGCCGACACGCCTGAAACGTAGCGCGCTCTGCCAGACACCTTGCGCCGCGTCCACTTCAGCAGCCAATAAATATAAGAAGGTCGATTGCCATGTCTCAGCCCAAGCACTTGCGTGCCCCGGCCACACCAGCGTCCGCTTCGGTCGCTCAGCGCTCCAGCATGAGCGTCCTGCTCGAAGACTGGACCTCCCTGTCATCCTTTGCCGTACCGGTCATGGCACCTGCCGCCATCACCGGCGAGCCCGCGCGCGTCCGTCGCGGCATGCTTGCCCGGCTCCCCTGGGTACGACGCTTCAGCGCCGTCTGACCACCCCGATTCCTTCCCCGCACTCACTCTGTCGGAGCGATAGCATGAACAAGACAGACAAGATGCTGGTCGGCGAGCGCACCTGCTGCGCGCTGCTGCTGGTATTCAGCCTGGCGATCTTCTACCTGGCCTACCAGATTTCCGGCTTCTCCTCGGCCAACTCCCCGGGCGCCTTCCCTCTGGGCGTGGCGCTGGTGATGCTGCTGTCGGCGATCAAGATCACCTTCGAGATGTTTGGCAAGGCCAAACCGGACTGCGACGGCTGGCTCGATGCCTTCCAGCAGTTCCGTCGTCAGCATTTCCCCAAAGCGGTCCTGATCTTTGGTCTGCTGGCCGTGGTCTACCTGGCGGCCATTCACTGGGCCAGTTTCTACGTCAGTACCTTCTTCTTTCTGGTGCTGTCGATCGTCTACCTGCGTGGCGGCAGTCGCGTGCTCAACGCGGTGGTGATCGCCGGCGTGCTGCTGCTCCTGATCTATCTGCTGTTCAGCCTGGCTTTCAGCGTTTACCTGCCATAACGAGGCACCCGAGATGAGCGATAACTTTTCCTACCTGCTGATGGCCTGGAGCGACCCGCAGCTGCTGATGCTGACGGCGCTGGGCACCTTCGCCGGTATCTACATCGGCGCCATCCCCGGGCTGTCGGTGACCATGGCGGTGTCGATCCTGGTGTCCTTCACCTTCTCCTGGGACGTCAACGACGCCCTGGCGCTGATCGTCGGCATCTTCATCGGCGGCGTGTACGGCGGCTCGCGCAGCGCCATCCTCCTGAACATTCCCGGCGCGCCCTCCTCGGTCGCCACCGCGTTCGACGGCTATCCCCTTGCGCAACAAGGTGAAGCCGGGCGCGCCATCGGCCTGAGCACCGTGATGTCGGTGATCGGCGGCCTGGTCGGCACCCTGGTGCTGGCCAGCGCCGCACCGGTGATTGGTGATCTGGCGCTGAAATTCGCCCCGCGTGACTACTTCCTGGTCGCCGCCATCGGCCTGCTGCTGGTGGGCAGCCTGTCCGAAGGTTCGCTGGCAAAGGGCATCTTCGCGGCGGCGCTGGGTGCAGTGATCGGCCTGGTGGGCATGGATCCGGTCACCGCCGAAGGGCGCTTCACCCTCGGGCAGGTCGAGCTGATGGGCGGCATCCACTACGTGGTGCTGATGATTGGTCTGTTCGGTGTCGCCGAAGCCTTCTATCAACTGCACAACCTCGACAGCCCGGCCGTGCGCCAGAAAGTCGACAAGATCCTGCCGTCCTTCGCCATGGTGCTGAAGTTCCTGCCGCTGTCGATCCGCACCTCGCTGATCGGCGTCATCGTCGGCGTGCTGCCCGGCGTGGGTGGCGACATCGCCGCGCTGATGGCCTACGACCATGCCAAACGCACCGTGAAGAACCCGACCAAGCCCTTCGGCAAGGGTGCCTACGAAGGCCTGGTGGCCCCGGAAACCGCCAACAGCGCGGCGGTCGGCGGCGCCTATGTGCCGATGCTGACCCTGGGCATGCCCGGCGACGCGGTAACCGCCGTGATCATCGGTGCCCTGGTGGTGCATGGCCTGAACCCCGGCCCGATGCTGATGGTGGAAAACCCGCACATCTTCTACTTCACCGTCGGCAACCTGCTGCTGGCCAACATTTTCCTGATGGTCTTCGGCCTGATGGGCGTGAAGCTCTTCGCCAAGTTCGTGGAGATGCCCAAGGCCGTGCTGATCCCGCTGATTCTGGTGCTCTGCGTAGTCGGCACCTACTCGATCAACAGCAGCATGACCGAGGTGTACTGGATGCTCGGCTTCGGCGTACTCGGCTACCTGATGAAGATCTTCGGCTTCCAGATGGGCCCGATCATCCTCGGCGCCATCCTCGGCCCGCTGATGGACACCTCGTACCGCCAGGCCATGTCCTCGGCCGGCGACCACCCGCTGGAGCTGCTGCAAGGTCTGGTTACCAGTCCGCTGTCGATGATCCTGACCAGCGGCGTGGTGCTGATCCTGCTGGGCAACACCCCGCTGCTGAAGAAGATCAAGAACAAGTTCAGCCCGGCTTCGGCCCGCAGCTGATCGCCAATTCACCCGGCATGCCCCGGCCTACAGGGGCTCACAACAACAACCGATGGAGAGTCTCCACATGTTCAAATCGCTACTGACCGGCGCCGCCCTCGGCCTCAGCGCCCTCACCATGGCTCTGCCGGCCCATGCCGAATACCCCGAGCGCAGCATCCAGGCAGTCATTCCCTGGGGCGCCGGCGGTGCTACCGACAACGTCATGCGCAGCCTGACCCCGTATGTGGAGAAGGAGCTGGGCGGCAAGTTCATCCTCAACAACCGTCCGGGCGGCACCGCCGTGATCGGCAGCACCTTCGTCAAGACCCAGCGTCCCGACGGCTACACCGTTCTGCTCGGCGCCGAGAACCCGCAGCTGTACAAGGTGCTGAAACTGGCTGACTTCGACTACGCCGACTTCTACCCGGTGAGCATCATCGGCCAGAACGTGGTGGTGATCGCCGCCAACGCCGACGCGCCGTTCAACAACATGGCCGAGTTGCTGGCCGCCGCCAAGGCCAATCCGGACACCCTGCGCATGGGTTCCACCGGCGCCGGTGGCCTGCCGAGCACTGTCAGCGCGATGATCAACGCAGTCGACGAGTTGAAAGTGCGTGAAGTGACCTTCGGCGGCGACGGCCCCGGCATCACCGCGCTGATGGGCAACCACATCGACTTCATGCCGCTGAGCCTGGCCGCCGCGCGCGAGCTGGTACGCAGTGGCAAGCTCAAGGCCCTGGCCGTGTTCGCCACCGAGGAAACCCCGGAGCTGCCGGGCGTGGAGCCGATCACCAAGTCGCTGCCGGCCATCGCCGAGTACCTGCCGTGGGGCCCGTTCTGGGGCGCCTTCGTGCGCAAGGACACCCCGGATGACGTCAAGCAGAAGCTGGTCGAAGCCTATGCCAAGGCCGTGGCCAACCCCGAGTTCCAGGGCTTCCTGAAGAACTTCGGCGCGCAGAGCCTGAACCTCAACGGTGCCGAGGCCGAGGAATTCCTCAAGCGCTGGCAGTCGGTTACCACCTGGTCGATGTACAAGGCCAAGGCCATCGAGATTGCCCCGGACTCGGTCGGCATTCCCAAGCCCTAATCCCTTGCTGATCCGCCGCCGGCCGACCTGAGCCGGCGGCCCCTTACCCCTCGTTTTTTGCGTATCTGCGCACGCGGAGGGGTTCGTGCGCGCTGAACACTCTGTCAACCAAGAGGAACAACAACAATGAAATCCACCCTGACCCATCTGCTACCCAGCGCCCTGGCGCTGGCTGTCATCGCTGCCCTGCCGGTCGGCGCCCAGGCCGCCGGCTTCGTCGACGACGCCAAGGTCTCGCTGAACCTGCGCAACTACTACTTCAACCGCAACTACCTCAACCATTCCGGGCCGCGCCTGAATGGTGACGACCAGTCCCAGGCCGAAGGCTGGACACAGAGCTTCATCCTCGATGCCCGCTCCGGCTTCACCGAAGGCACTGTCGGCTTCGGCCTCGATGTGCTGGGCCTGTACAGCATCAAACTGGACGGCAGCGACACCGTGGCCAACAGCCAGTTGCTGCCGATCCATGACGATGGCAAGCCGGCGGATCAGTTTGGTCGTACCGCCGTCGCCGCCAAGGCGAAAATCTCCAAGACCGAGCTGAAGGTTGGCGAATGGTTCGCCGTGCTGCCAATCCTGCGCGCCGACGATGGTCGCTCGCTGCCGCAGACCTTCAAGGGCGGGCAGATCACCTCCAATGAGATCGACGGCCTGACTCTGTATGGCGGTCGCTTCAACGGCAACAGCCAGCGCAACGATGCCAGCATGGAGCGCATGTCGTTCAGCCTCAGCTCCACCCAGGTATTCAAGTCCAGCGCCTTCGACTTCGCTGGCGGCGAGTATCGCTTCAACGACAACCGCACCATGGTCGGCGCCTGGCGCGCCGAGCTGCAGGACGTGTACCAGCAGAACTACCTGCAACTGACCCACAGCCAACCGGTCGGTGACTGGGTGCTCGGCGCCAACCTCGGCTACTTCAACGGCAAGGAAGATGGCGCGGCCAAGGCCGGCGATCTGGACAACAAGGTCTACCAGGGCAGTTTCTCGGCCAAGACTGGTAACAACACCTTCACCGTGGCGTACCAGAAGCTCAGTGGCGACACCAAGTTCCTGCGCGTCGACGGCGCCAGCGGCGGCAGCCTGGTCAACGATGCCTTCACCGCCAGCTTCGACAACCCCGAAGAGCGCTCCTGGCAGTTGCGTCACGACTACAACTTCGCCGGTCTCGGCATTCCCGGCCTGACCCTGATGAACCGCTACATCAGCGGCGACAACATCAAGACCGCCAGCAATGACGACGCCGAAGAGTGGGGCCGCGAATCCGAGCTGGCCTACACCATTCAGGAAGGCAGCCTGAAGAACCTCAGCGTGCGCTGGCGCAACTCGGACATCCGTCGCGATGTCGGCCAGGATTTCAACGAGAACCGCCTGATCATCAACTACCCGCTGTCCCTGCTGTAAAGGCTGCACCGCTTCACGATTGACTCCAATGTGTTACGGCACCTTTGGCCCGTCCTTGCGACGGGCCTTTTTCTGCCCCGAGTTCGAGGACTTACCGCCATGCGCTGGATTATCGAACGCACCGCCGATCTCAAGGTCGGGCACAAACTGCTGATCGGCTTCTCGCTGGTGATGCTACTGACCCTGGCCGTCGCGTTGGGTGGCTGGCGCACTGCCGCCGATATCCTGCGCCACAACGCGCAGTTCGCCCATGCAGCCGAACTGCAGCAAGGCATCCTGCAATTACGCCTGCTGGAAAAGGATCACCTGCTTGCGCCACAGGCCGGGCATGACCGCCAAGTGCTCGCCGCACGCGACAGTATCGCCACGCAACTCGCACCACTGCACGACGCGGCCCTGCCTGTGGCTGGCCTGCTCAGCGGCATCGATGAATACCGCAAACGCTTCGAGCGTTTGCGCAGCGCGCAGAAGGAAGCCAGCGCCGCGCAGACCGGCATGGCCATTCGCGCCGACGAAGCGCTGATCCAGTTCGACATGGTCACCCAGGATCAATTCAGCCTCCTCCGCGACCAGTTGCTCGACGGTGCAAGCGATACCAGCAACACTCTCGAGCAAGCCGAAGCCGCTGCACGACTGCGCCAGTTGCTGCTGCAGCTGCGCCTGGCCGAAGCAGCCTTCATCAACACCGGTGAAGCGGCACAGGCCGATGACTGGCAACGCCAGTTCGACAGCATGATCGATGCAGCCAAAGCGCTGCACCCAAACCTGGCCAGCCTGCAACAGGCCTCCCTGGACGAGGCCATACGGGCACTGCAGGAATATCGCGACTCATTCGCCCATTACCGTGACAGCCTGGCCAACGAGGCCGCCAGCCGCGTGCAACTGAGCGAGCTGGCGCAAGGCATGCTGCAGCAGGGCAATACGCTGCAACAGCAACAACAACAGGCCATCGCCGCAGAAAACCGCCACGCCCTGCTGCGTTTGGCGCTGCTGACCAGCGCCGCGCTGCTGCTAGCCTTTGGCGCCACGTGGCTGATTCGCCGGCTGATCGTCAGCCCGCTGCAGCAATGCCTGCGCCTGGCCGAACAGGTGGCGGCGGGTGATCTCGGCGGCCTGCACCTCCGTGCCGGGCGCGATGAAGCCGGGCAATTGCTCACAGCCCTGCAACGCATGCGTGAAAACCTGCGCGAGCTGATCGGCCAGATCGACGGCAGCGCCACCCAGATCGCTGCCGCCGCCGAACAGTTGTCCGCCGTGAGTGAACAGACACGCGCCGGTGTCCACGAGCAGAGCCTGGAATCGAACCAGACCGCCAATGCCATGCAGCAGATGGTCAGCAGCGTGCAACAGGTCGCTGGCGACGCCGAACAAGCCTCGCAGGCGGCCCGCCAGGCCGAGCAGCAAAGCCATGATGGCGACCAGCGCGTACGCGAAGTGATCACTCGCATCGAACGCCTGGCCGCTGAAGTGCTCGACACCGGCACCACCGTCGGCCAGGTACAGGCCGAAAGCCTGCGCATCGGCAGCGTGCTGGACGTGATCAAATCGGTCGCCGAGCAGACCAATCTGCTCGCTCTCAACGCCGCCATCGAAGCAGCACGCGCCGGAGAACAGGGTCGCGGCTTCGCCGTGGTCGCCGATGAAGTGCGCGCCCTGGCCCGTCGCACCCAGGACTCCACCCGCGAGATCGAAGCCCTGATCGAAAGCCTGCAGCAACGAGTTCGCCAGGCCGTGACCCAGACCGAGTCCAGCCAGCACCTGAGCCAGGACGCGGTCGCCAGCGTCGAACAGGCCGGGCACAGCCTAACGCGCATCAACCAGGCGGTGGCTGTGATCGAACGGATGAACCAGCAGATTGCCAGCGCCGCCGAGCAACAGAGCGCGGTCGCCATGGAAATCAACCGCAGCCTGGAAAACGTGCGCAGCATCGGTGAGCAGAGCGCCAGCGCCACCGAACAGACCGCCCTGTCCAGCGCTGAACTGGCCAGGCTCGGCGGTGAACTGCAGGAACGTATCGGCCGCTTCCGCAGTTGAGGCAGAACGCTGCATTTCCGTGGGGGCGCTCTAGCTGCGGTAGCTAAACAATCGCGGCTAAAGCCCCTCCCACAGGTAAACACTCGAATCGGCGCCCACGCCTTCAGGCCACCCCGTGGGAGGCGCTTCAGCGGCGACGGCTCTTGAGCCTATCCACAGTGAAACTGATGCCTGCACCATTCCAGCGGCGGCAAAGCGCACGACAAATGGCCGCTAACCGCACGACATCCCAAGCCCTTCTTTCCCACCACCCTTGGCGCCTCCGTGCGCTCAACGTAAAATCCGGAACAATGTTCCAATAAATACAAAATCCGGAGACCTGCCATGCCCCATGCTCAACTCGATTGCGACCTGCTGGTGGTCGGCTCCGGCGCGGCTGGATTGGCCGCTGCCGTCAGCGCTGCGCACCTGGGCAAACGGGTGATCCTGGTGGAGAAGGATGCGGTGCTGGGCGGAGCAACCGCCTGGTCCGGCGGCTGGCTGTGGGCGCCGCGCAACCCGCTGGCCCAGCGCGCGGGCATCGTCGAGGACATCGAGCAGCCGCGCACCTACCTGCGCAACGAACTGGGCGAGCATTATCGCCCCGAGCTGGTGGACGCCTTTCTGCAGAACTGCCCGGACATGGTGGCTTTCTTCGAGCAGCACACCGCACTGCAGTTCGTCGATGGCAACGGCATCCCCGATATGCACGGCGAGACGCCCGGCGCTGCCACCGGCGGCCATCAGGTGATCGCCGCGCCCTACGATGCCCGCGAAGTGCTCGACCTGCTGCCGCGCTTGCGCAAGACGATGCGCGAGACCTCCTTCATGGGCATGCCGATCATGGCCGGCGCCGACCTGGCAGCCTTCCTCAACATGACCCGTTCACCCAAGGCGCTGCTGCACGTCATCCGGCGCTTCACCAGCCACCTCTACCACCTGGCCCGCTATGGCCGCGCCATGCACCTGGTCAACGGTGTGGCGCTGGTCGCCCGTCTGGCGCGCTCGGCGCAGGATCTCGGCGTGCAGATGCTGGAATCCACGCCCGCGCAGCGCCTGATCATCGAGAACGGCAGCGTATGCGGCGCCGTGGTGCTGCATGCCGGCGAGGAAATGACTATCCGCGCCAAGGCCGTCGTGCTCGCGGCGGGCGGTTTTCCCAATGATCCGCAACGGCGCCAGGCGATGTTCCCGCGCGATACCAGCGGCCATGACAACCTCGCCTTACCGCCGCTCAGTTGCTCCGGCGATGGTTTGCGCCTGGGAGAATCAGCCGGAGGGCGTGTAGCCGATGACCTGCGCTCGCCAGTGGCCTGGGCGCCAGTGTCCAAGGTGCCCTACCCCGACGGCAGCGTTGGCCACTTCCCGCACATCATCGACCGCGGCAAGCCCGGCATCATCGGCGTGCTGCAAACCGGCCAGCGCTTCGTCAATGAGGCCGGTGGTTACTACGACTACGTCGACGCCATGCTCAAGGCGATCCCCGAGGATCAGGAAGCCTGCTCCTGGCTGATCTGCGACCACCGCTTCCAGCGCCGTTATGGCCTCGGCTTCGCCCGCCCGGCACCGCTGCCGGTGTCGCCGCATATCCGCAACGGCTACCTCAAGCGCGGCGACACCCTCGAAGAGCTGGCCGTTGCCTGTGGCATCGACCCACTTGGCCTGGTCGCCACCGTCAGCGAATTCAACCGCTACGCGCGCCTTGGTGAAGACCCGCAATTCGGCCGTGGCAGCACGCCCTTCAACCGCCGCAGCGGCGATGCCCAGCACGCCGGCCCCAACCCCTGCGTGGCACCCATCGAGCAAGGCCCGTTCTATGCAGTGAAGGTGCAGCCGGGCTGCTTCGGTACCTTCGCCGGCTTGCGCACTGATGGGCAGGCGCGCGTGCTTGATGACGAAGGCCAACCGATACCCGGGCTGTATGCAGCAGGCACCGATATGGCCAGCCCGCTGGGTGGTCACTACCCCTCGGGCGGCATCAACATTGGGCCAGCGCTGACCTTCGGCTATATCGCCGGACGCCACGCGGCCAAGATCTGAGACTCACCCGCCACGGATGGCGGGCATAAAAAAGCGCCGCCCGAATGCGTGGTTCGGGCAGCGCTGCATTGCTCGTAGGAATCAGTCTTCCAGCGATTCGACGCCCAGCTCGTCCCACACGGCTTCGGCCAGGTGGAAGGTGGCGTTAGCCGCCGGGATGCCGCAGTAGATGGCGCTCTGCATGATCACTTCCTTGATCTCTTCGCGGCTCACCCCGTTGTTCTTCGCCGCACGCAGGTGCAACGTCAGTTCACCCTCGCGGTTCATGCCGATCAGCATGGCGATGGTGATCAGGCTGCGGGTGTGGCGTGGCAGGCCCGGGCGCGTCCAGATATCACCCCAGGCGTGACGGGTGATCATCTCCTGGAACTCTTCGTTGAACGGCGTCAGGTTCTGCAGGCTGCGGTCGACATGGGCATCGCCCAGTACCGCGCGGCGCACCTGCATGCCGGCGTCGTAGCGTTGTTTCTCATCCATCGATCAATCCTCGAAGAAGGCGTGTGCTCAGGCAGTCAGGAAGACCAGCACGCGCTGGCTGAAATCATCGCCAGCCTGCACGTTGGACAGGTGCGCGGCGTGGAACTCCACCAGTTCGGCGCCTGCGATGCGCTCCTGCATGAAGCAGCCATGCTCGACCGTGGTGACCGGATCGCCGCTGCCGCAGACGATCAGCGTCGGCGCCTTGATGTTGCCGAGCTGCTCGCGGTAATCGGCATCACGCACCGCCGCACAGTTGGCTGCGTAGCCTTCGGGCGAAGTCTGCGCCAGCATGCCGACGATGGGCTCGACCTTGTCCAGATTGGACTCGGCGAAGTCGGCGGTGAACCAGCGCGAGATCGACGCATCACGCAGATCACGCATGGCCTGCGCGCCACCGGCCAGCACGGTTTCGATGCGCGGGTTCCACACCTCCGGCGTACCGATCTTGGCGGCGGTGTTGCACAGCACCAGGCGCTCGATGCGCTCGGGCGCGTTGATGCCCAGCCACTGGCCGATCAGGCCACCCATGGACAGGCCGCAGAAATGCGCCTTGGCAATGCCCAGCGCATCGAGCAGGGCCAGCACGTCGCGGCCGTTCTGTTCGATGCTGTACGGGCCCTCGCTCACCAGCGAGGCGCCGTGACCACGGGTGTCGTAGCGCAGCACCTGGAAGTGCTGAGTGAAGGCCGGGATCTGCGCGTCCCACATGTGCAGGTCGGTACCCAGCGAGTTGGACAGCACCAGCACCGGCGCACCAGCCGGGCCTTCGAGTAGGTAGTTCAGGTCGCCATCGGCGAGACGTACGGCAGGCATGGACAACTCCTAAGAGGAAAATTGCGTGTGTTCGGCAACGGCGCGCTCGACCCAGCGGCGGGCCTGGCCCAGGTAATGCGCAGCATCGAGCAGGCGATCCAGCTCGGCAGCAGAAAGTTGTGCGCTGACTTCGGCATTGGCACCGAGCACCACGCGCAGATGAACGCCCTCGCGCACGGCCTGTTTGCAGCACTGCTCGATCAGGTGATGAGCCGCGTCACGGCCGATCTTCTGCGCCAGGGCGATGCTCACCGCCTCGGCCAACACCAGCCCCTGGGTCAGCTCCAGGTTGGCGCGCATGCGCGCGGCATCCACCTCCAGCCCCGGCACCACCAGCAGCGCCTGCTGCAGGGCGCCGGAGACCAGGCAGCACAGCTCCGGCAGGGTGTCCCACTCGGCATGCCACAGACCGAGGCTGCGCTCGTGCTCCTGCGGCATCGCGCTGAACATGGTCGCCACCAGGCCCGGCGCTCGCGTCGCGGCACCGATCAACACCGCGGCGCTGACCGGATTACGCTTGTGCGGCATGGTGGACGAACCGCCCTTGCCCGGCGCCGACGGCTCGAAGACTTCGCCGGCTTCGGTCTGCATCAGCAAGCTGAGGTCGCGACCGAGCTTGCCCAGGCTGCCGGCGATCATCCCCAACAGGCTGGCGAATTCCACCAAACGATCACGCTGGGTATGCCAGGGCTGCTCGGGCAGGGTCAGTTCCAGCTCCTGCGCCAGCGCTCCGCTGACCGACCAGCCGGCATCACCGAGCGCCGCTAGGCTGCCGGAAGCACCGCCGAACTGCAGGCTCAGCAAGCGCGGTTTGAGCTCGCTCAGGCGCTGACGATGGCGGGTCACGGCGCCGAGCACACCGGCCAGCTTCATGCCGAGGGTGACCGGCGTGGCCTGCTGCAGCCAGGTACGCCCGGCCAGCGGGGTGTCGATATGACGCTCGGCCTGCGCCGCCAGGGCATCGGCCAGCTTCGCCAGATCGCTTTCCAGCAGGCCAATGGCCGCGCGCAGTTGCAGCACCAGGCCGCTATCCATGGCGTCCTGGCTGGTGGCGCCGAGGTGCACGTAGCGCTCGGCCTCCGGGTTCGTGGCGGCGATACGCTTGCCCAGCGCCTTGACCAGCGGGATGGCGGAATTACCCGCCGTGGCGATGGCCTGGGCCAGCGCCGGGTAATCGTAGAGCTCGGCCTTGCAGGCCGCCTCGATGGGCGCCACGGCCTCGGCGGGGATCACCCCCACGCGCGCCTCGGCCCGCGCCAGGGCGGCCTCGAAATCGAGCATGCCCTGCACCCGTCCGGCGTCGCAGAAGATCGCGCGCATGGCCGGCGCGGTGAAATAGGCATCGAAAAGTTGGTTGCTCACGCGCGCAACGCTCCTGGGAAAAATGTACGGCTAGTGTGGCATCAACCGGCGGCGCCGCACACGGAGGGTGCCTGTGGGAAGGGCTTTAGCCGCGACGGAATAAAAGCGTCGCCGCTGAAGCGCCTCCCACAAGGTTCACACCCGCTCGATGGCCAGCGCCAGGCCCTGGCCGACGCCCACGCACATGGTCGCCAGGCCGAGTTTGCCGCCGGTCTTTTCCAGGTGATGCACGGCGGTGAGCACCAGGCGGTTGCCGCTCATGCCCAGCGGGTGGCCGAGGGCGATGGCGCCACCGTTCGGGTTGACCTTGGCGCTGTCGTCCGGTAAGCCGAGCTCGCGGGTGACAGCCAGACCCTGGGCCGCGAAGGCCTCGTTCAGCTCGATCACGTCGAACTGCTCGATGCTCAGGTTCAGCCGCGCCAGCAGCTTGCGCACCGCCGGCACCGGGCCAACGCCCATGATGCGTGGCGCCACGCCGCCGCTGGCCATGCCCAGCACCTTGGCACGCGGCTTCAAGCCGTACTTCTGCACCGCTTCGGCAGAGGCCAGGATCATTGCCGAGGCACCATCGTTGAGGCCCGAGGCGTTGCCAGCAGTGACGGTCTTGCCTTCGCCGTTGACCGGCTTGAGCTTGGCCAGGCCTTCAGCCGTGGTGTCGGCACGCGGGTGTTCGTCACGGTCGACGACGATCTCGCCCTTCTTGGTCTTGATCACCACCGGGACGATTTCCTCGGCGTAGTAGCCGCTCTCCTGAGCCGCCGCCGCACGCTGCTGGCTGCGCAGGCCGAAGGCGTCCTGGTCGTCGCGGCTGACGCCGTAGTCCTCGGCGACGTTGTCACCGGTGACCGGCATCGGATCGACGCCGTACTGCGCTTTCATCAGCGGGTTGACGAAGCGCCAACCCAGGGTGGTGTCTTCCAGCTTCTGACCACGACCAAAAGCGCTGTCGGCCTTGCCCATCACGTAGGGCGCGCGGGTCATGGACTCGACGCCAGCGGCGATGGCCAGTTCCATCTCGCCCGTGGCGATGGCGCGGAAGGCAGCACCGACCGCCTCCATGCCCGAGGCACACAGGCGGTTGAGGGTCACGCCCGGCACCGTTTCCGGCAGGCCGGCGAGCAGCAGCGCCATGCGCGCGACGTTGCGGTTGTCCTCGCCGGACTGGTTGGCGCAGCCCATGAACACCTCATCGACCGCCGACCAGTCGACCTGCGGGTTACGCTCGATGAGCGCCTTGAGCGGAATCGCCGCCAGGTCGTCGGCACGCACCGCCGACAGCGCGCCATTGAGGCGGCCAATGGGTGTGCGGATGGCGTCGCAGATGAATACGTCGCGGCTCATTCTTCACCTCCGGCCTGGCCGTGGGCGGCGGCGGTACGCGCTTCCAGGTCACGCAGCGCAGCCAGTTCGGCGGCGGTCGGTGCCTCGGTGGTGCCTACGCTGTCGGCGAAGCGGATCTGCCAGCCGGTATTCTCGATCACCTGCTCGCGGGTCACGCCCGGATGCAGCGAGGTGACGATAAATTCGTTGCTGCCGGCTTCCGGCTCCATGATGCACAGGTCGGTGATGATCGCCACCGGGCCGTCGCCTGGCAGGCCCAGACGCTTGCGATGGTCACCGCCCTCGCCGTGACCGACCGAGGTGATGAAGGCCAGCTTGTCGACGAAGGTGCGATGGCCCTGCTTGAGGATGATCAGCACCTTCTTCGCCGAGCCTGCGATTTCCGGCGCGCCACCGGCGCCTGGCAGGCGCACTTTCGGCGCGTTGTAGTCGCCGATCACGGTGGTGTTGATGTTGCCGTACTTGTCGACCTGAGCCGCGCCGAGGAAGCCGACGTCGATGCGCCCGCCCTGCAGCCAGTAGCGGAAGATTTCGCCGGTCGGCACCACGGTGTCGGCGGTTTCCGCCAGCTCGCCGTCACCGATGGACAGCGGCAGCACGCTCGGCTTGGCGCCAATCGGGCCGGATTCGTAGATCAGCACCACTTCCGGGGCGTGAGTCAGGCGCGCCAGGTTGGCGGCCTTTGACGGCAGGCCGATGCCGACGAAGCAGACGCTGCCATTGCCGAGGCGGCGTGCGGCGGCCACGGTCATCATTTCATTGGTGTTGAACGCGCTCATCACTTGGCCTCCCCATTCACTTTCGCCTGGTACTGCGCAAAATCCTCGGTGCCACGGATGTACTCATCGATCCAGGCGGTGAAGGTGTCGCGGTCGCGGGCAATCGGATCCCAAGCCTGGTAGAAGCGGTTGTCACGCTCGTAATAGCCATGGGCGTAGGACGGATGGGCACCGCCAGGCACCACGCAGACCGCGCTGATGGCCCAGGTCGGCAGCACGCAGGCGTTCATCGGCGCCTCAAGGTCGTCGACGATTTCTTCGACGGTGACGATGCAGCGCTTGGCGGCCAGGGCGGCTTCCTTCTGCACGCCAAGGATGCCCTGGATCAGCACGTTGCCCTTGCGGTCGGCCTTCTGCGCGTGGATCACGGTGACGTCCGGGCGCACGCTGGGGATCGCCGCCAGCTTCTCGCCGCTGAACGGGCACTCGATGAATTTGATGTCCGGGTTGACCTTGACCAGGTCGGAACCCTGGTAGCCACGCAGCACGGCGAACGGCAGGTTGGAGGCACCGGCGACATAGGCGTTGGCCATGGCCGCGTGGCTGTGCTCGCTGATCTCCAGCTTGTGCGGCCAGTGCTTCTCGACCGCGTCGCGCAGGCGGTGCAGCGAACCGACACCGGGGTTACCGCCCCAGGAGAAGGTCAGCTTGCGCGCGCAACCGGCACCGATCAGCAGGTCATAAACCAAGTCCGGGGTCATGCGCACCAGATGCAGGTCTTTCTTGCCCTGGCGGATCAGCTCGTGAGCAGCGGCAGTAGGAATCAGGTGGGTAAAGCCTTCGAGGGCGATGCAATCGCCGTCGTGGACATGGCGCGAAATAGCCTCGCGCAGGGTGATGATGTCGGCCATCGTGGTGTTCTCGTCAGGTGGCAGTTACCGGGTGACTGCCACCTTAAAAAACGACCCGAAGGAGAACAATCCGATAATCGCCATACGGGGCGATTATCGAACGACTTCCATTTTCAGGCTGGACGGAACAGTTGGCTGCTCAACTCGCGACTGGCACTGAGCATCAGCGGCAGAAAGCGCTTCTCCAGCTCGGCAGTCGGTACCCGGCTGGCGTGGGTGCTGATGTTCATCGCGGCCAGCACATGGCCGGCCGAATCGTAGACCGGCACCGCCAGCGAACGCAGGCCCTGCTCCAGCTCCTGATCGACCACGCACCAGCCCTGGTGGCGCACGCGCTGCAGGCATTCCCACAGCGCTTCGGGGGTGTGCAGGGTGCGGCTGGTCTTGGGTTGCAGTTCGGCGTGGGCCAGGTAGTCCTGCAACTGGTCATCGTCCAGCGCAGCCAGCAGGATGCGCCCCATCGATGTGCAGTAGGCCGGCAGGCGGCTGCCGACGCTCAGATCCACCGAAATCAGCCGCTGGGGAATCGCCGAGCGGGCGATGTAGAGCACCTGCTCACCTTCCAGCGTGGCCAGGTTGCAGGCCTCGTGCAGTTGCTCGCTGAGGCGGTCGAGAAACGGCTGCGCGGACACTGCCAGCGGTGTCGAAGACAGGTAGGCATGGCCCAGCGTGAGCACCTTGGGCAGCAGCGAATAGGTGCGCCCGTCGGTGGTGACGTAGCCCAGCTTCATCAGCGTATACAGGCAGCGGCGTACGGCCGCGCGCGGTATCTCGGTGCGGTGGCTGATCTGTGCGATGGTCAGGTGGCGCTTGCGCTCCTGAAAGGCGTTGATCACCGCCAGACCACGGGCCAGGGAGGTCATGAAATTGGGGTCGCCGGCGAACTCTTCGATGCGCTTGGCCGGCGACACGTAGGGAGGTGGCGCCAGGCTGGCAAGGGGCGGACGGGTTTCGCTCATGGAACCTCCGAAGCAGGGCTGACAGCACCTGGCGATTATCGAACCATCGTGCGGTTATCGTAAATAGGCGAAAACAGGTGGCCCGTAAGAGGGGATTCAGTCGCGACTGCCGTAGATTCGAATTGGCTTGTAGATACCCAATAGAAGCTCGCCGCTGAAGCGCCTCCTACAGGCTTCAGCCTGGTAATAATCCCTGCCAGCGCAGCAACGCGAGCACCGCGCTGACGCTGAAGAAGGCCAGCACGGTGCAGGCCACCAGAGCGGCGGCGCAGCGTTCTTCGAGGCCGAAGCGCTGACCGAGGATGGGGAACACGCTCATCATCGGCGCACTGGCGAACAGCAGGCCGGCGACCATCAGTGCCGGATCGACACCCGGCATCAGCCACAACGCGGTGAACATCAGCAACGGATGCAGGATCAGCTTGCCGATGGAGGCCTGCGCCACGTCGGCGGCCATGCCACCGACCTTGAGCCCGTTGAGCGAAGCGCCGATGACGAACAACGCCAACGGCGCCGATGCCCCCGCCAGCATCTCGATCGCCCGCGCCGGTACGACCGGCAGGCGCAGCTCCAGCAGCGACATGCTCAAGCCCAGCACGATGGCGATGATCAGCGGATTGCGCAGCAGGCGCAGCAGCGTTTCGCGCACCACTGCCCACCCCTGCCCGCCCTGGCGGCCCGCCTCGGCGATGGCCAGCGCCAGCGGAATCATCAGCAGGTTCTCCACCAGCATGCCCAGCGCCATGGCCAGCGCGGCCGTATGGCCGATGACCATGGCCGCGATGGGGTAGCCGATGAAACCGCTGTTGGACACCGACATACCCATGGCCAGAATCGCACTGGAAGACAGGCTCTGCCCGCGCCAACGCAGCGTCAGCAGCAGGCCAAAGCCGAACAGGCTCAGCGAGGCCAGGGCATAGGCGCCCAGGTAGGGCCAATTGAGCACTTCGCCCAGGCTGCGCTCGACCAGCGCCTTGAACACCAGCGAGGGCAGCGCGAAGTGGATGACGAAGGTGCCCATGCCACGGGCCTGCTCGCGATTGACCAGGCCGATACGGGCGGACAAAAAGCCCAGGCCGATGATGATGAAGATAGGGGCGGTGATGCTCAGAACAGCCAGCATGCCAGGGGCTCGCGTCGACAAAGATCGGAAGGTGTCATGCCGCACGCTCGAGGCGCAACTGCGCCAGACGACTGCGCGTTCTTGAGAAGTCGCCATGGGCGACGCCCGTGCATAGCTCGTCCAGCGCATGCGTGCTATGCAGCCACAGCTCGCGACCGCTGTCGTAGGCGATGTCGATGAAATTGACCAGGCGCTGCTGCTCATCCAGCGAGCAGCGCGCCAGCACGGGCACTTCACCGAGGACGATGTGGGTGAAGCGCTGGCATAGCTGCAGGTAGTCACTGCTGGCCAGCGGTTGCTGGCACAGCGCGGCAAAATCCAGCCACAGGGTGCGAGCGTCCATGCCGCGCAGTGTCAGGCTGCGGCGCGCCAGCGGCAATTGCACGGTGGCGGGCAGATGCCCCAGGCGCTCCTGCAGACGACTCGTCGGCGCCTGCAGGTAGAGGCCCCAGTGCTGCGTACTGGCCGCGCGATAATCGACACCGGCATCCATTTCCAGCACCAGGCAGCGCTTTTCCAGCAGCGTGGCGAAGGGTTTGAAACGGCTGTGATACAGCGGGTTTGGGCACAACTGCGCCGGCGCGTAGTTGGAGCTGAACAGGAGGATGCAACCGCGCGCGATCAAAGGTTGCAAGAGGCGACCAAGCAGGATCGCATCACCGATGTCGTGCACATGAAATTCGTCGAGGTAGAGCAGGCGCGCTTCGCTGGCCAGCTCATCGGCCACGCGCAACAGCGGGTCGGCGTGCCCAACATGGGTCAGCATGCGTTGCTGCACTTCCTGCAGCAGCGCATGTACGTGAACGCGGCGTTTATGGGCCACGGGTGCGGCCTCGAACAACGCCGCCAGCAACAGGCTCTTGCCGCGTCCGACGCCACCCCAGAGGTACGCGCCAGCCGCCGTTCGCCGCCACCAGGCAGACGGCCGCAAGCGCGCCTGCAGCCAATCGGCCAGACGGACAAGCATGCGCTCTTGGGCGTCATCCAGATGCAGGCCTCGCGCCGCGATCGAGCGTGAGGCCTGCGTGTACAACTCAGAAGTCAAAGAAGACCGTCTCTCCCTCACCCTGGATGCGGATATCAAAGCGATAGGCCGGCTTGCCGTCCACTTCGCAGCGCTTGGCAATCAGCGTCTCGCGGCGCTGCGGCTGCTCGATCAGATTGAGCACCGGATCCTTGGCGTTGGCCTCGGCTTCATCCTCGAAATACAGACGGGTATTGAGGTGGATGTTGATGCCACGGGCGAACAGCGCGACGTTGACGTGCGGCGCCATCGGTACACCGGCGGCGTTTTTCACCACACCCGGCTTGACCGTGTAGGCGAACCACTCGCTGCCGGCATCGAAGGTGGTAGCGGTACGGCCAAAGCCGTTGAAGGCTTTGGACTGGTCGTAATCCTCGTCGTACTGGCCTTGATGATCGGCCTGCCACAGTTCGAGGAAGGCATCGCGCACCAGGTGGCCATTGCCGTCGTAGACGTGGCCAACCAGGACGATGTGCTCACCCGGCGCATCGGCTTTGGCCATCTGGTTCCAGATTTCCTGCTCGCGGGTCGGGTTGCCGGCGGCGGCCAGGGCCAGGCCGATATGCACATAGGGGCCGGCAGTTTGCGAAGGGGTTTCCGGCAGCAATTCAACAGGCATGGTCATCCCTCCTTACTTGTTCTCGAAATGGGTCTGGCGCTGGCCACGCAGCACGATGTCGAAGCGATAGGCCAGGCAATCCATCGGATTGGCCGTACCCATGTCCAGCTTGGCGATCAGCGTCTGCACGGCGTCCGGGTTGGCGATGGACTTGACGATGGGGCACAGCGGGATCAGCGGGTCACCCTCGAAGTACAGCTGGGTGATCAGGCGCGTGGAGATCGACGGGCCACCGATGGAAAAGTGGATGTGCGCCGGACGCCAGTCGTTCGGCCCATTGCGCCACGGATAAGGGCCGGGCTTGATGGTGCGGAAGATATAGCGACCTTCGCTGTCGGTCAGGGCACGGCCGACGCCACCGAAGTTGGGGTCGAGCGGCGCCAGGTAGCGGTCGTTCTTGTGGCGGTAGCGGCCGCCGGCGTTGGCTTGCCACATTTCTACCAGGGTATGCGGGATCGGCTTGCCGTACTGATCCATCACCCGACCGGAAACGATGATGCGCTCGCCGATGGGCAGGCCACCGTTGTTGAAGTTGAGCAGCAGGTCGTTGTCGTGCTCGGCGAACTTCAGGTGCGAGAAGTCCGGACCGGTGGTTTCGGAAACCGACTGCGGGATGCTCACCAGCGCCTGACGCGGCGAGCGGGCGATGGAGGTCTTGTAGTCGGGGGTGAAGGCTTTCGGGTGCCAGTTACGGTCACGAATGACGAAACGGCGATTGTCCTCGGCAGGCATTGCGCACTCCTGTTATGGGTATTGTGGAGTCGCCCCAAGGACATGTTCCTCGGGGCATTGGGCGCAGTCTCGATCAAGGCAGCCTGGCTGAAAATTGAAAAGATGCCGCCAATACATAACCAATAGGTTATGGAAAGACACCTTCCCGGTAGGCCTGCGCCACTTCGCGCAGCACATCGCAGAAGCGCTCGGCAGCCAGCGGCAGGCCCAAAGCGCCATTACGGCAGATGCCCACCGAGCCGCCCGGCTCACGCACATGCAAGTGCAGCTCGATCAGCTCGCCACGCTGAACGTCCAGACAAACCGCATCCTGCGGCGCCACCCACAGCGCATCGCTACACAACACGTAGCGCCGGCTCAGCGCTGGTGACAGGGTTTCCAGACGCTGGCGCGAGGGCGTCACGCCGCACTGCACGAACAGGCTGTCGGCATGCTTGCGGATGGTGGTGCCCGCTGTCGGCAATACCAATGGGTAATCACCCAGCTGTCCGAGCGCTTCGTCACCGACGGCCAGCAGCGGATGGCCCGGACGCACCACCAGGGTCATCGACTCGCTGTACAGGTGTTCGAAGGTCAGGCCCTGGATGTCCGGGCTGTCGGTCATGCGGCCGATCACCAGATCCAGCTCGCCAACGCGCAACTGGCTGAGCAGATAGGCCCCCGGCCCGGTGGCAACACTGACCACCAGCGCCGTATGCCGCTCGTGCAGACGCCGCACCACCTCGGGAATCAGCAGACTTTCGACGGTAGACAGCACGCCGACACGCACCTGCCCGGCCTCGTGTTCGCCGTCGCGCAGGCTGTTCACGCCATCGCGCAACGCCTGCACGCAAGGGCCGGCGTAACGCATGAAGGCCACACCCGCAGCGGTCAGGCTGACGCCCTGTTTGCCCCGTTCGAACAGGCTGGCGTCGAGGATTCCCTCCAGTTCCTTGAGCGTCTTGGAGATCGCCGGCTGGCTCACGGCCAGGGCATCGGCCGCCTTGGCGAAACTGCGCTGGCGAGCGATTTCGAGAAAGCACAGCAGGTGGCGAAACTTGATACGGGTGTCGATGTTCATCAGGGGCACCGGAGGCGGACGCCTGCGATGATGCCGCAAAGCGTCAGCGCCTCACAGTCATGCCTCGCTCAGTAGCCACTTGGCTCAGGGCTGCGCTGCCCACGGGCATGGCATGCGCAGGCCATGGCTTCGTCCTTGAGCAGCCGTCCGCCGGCGACCTTGCGCACGATCCACGGCAGCTTGCTGACCCGGCCACCGCCGAGGCGCGCCAGCACGTAGGCCATCGCGCACTTCTCGAACAACTCGGCGTTGAACAGCAGGCGATTGCGCGTGATGCCGAGCACCAGTAGACGGTCGTCGACCAGGCCGGCATTGCCGCCAGACGCCAGGGCTTCGGCCAACTTCCCGGCTTGCGTGGGTGCCCAGTTGCGCCCCAAGTGCCGGGCCTGTTCATCGAAGATGCCCGGCATCGCTTCGTCCAGCCCCGCCAGTTGCAGGCTCCAGCGCGGGCTCAGCGTCGCTACGGCACCGGCATCCGAGCGGGCCAGGTAGGCCCGGGCGTGCGTGGCGGCGACGCCTGAACCGGGATCGTTCAGGTCGAGGCTGCGCACCACACCACCCGGTTCCAGGATCAGCATTTTGCCCTCGCCAACCAGGCGCATCGACAGTGCATCGCCCTGTCGATTGAGCAGGCCTTTACCACTCAGCCGCGCGGCGGCCTTGATCAGTTCGTCCTGCATGCTCATATCACCATCTTGAACACGTCTTCGAAGCGGTTCAGGGCTTCGTCGACGATCTCGTCGGTATCGGCAGCACTGGTATAGAGACGGCTGCCGGCCAGCGTCACCAGACCATGCGCCATGTAGGCGGCGCCCATTTCTTCCATCATGTGCTTGCGCGGATTCACCTCGCGCATCAGTTGGATCGGGTTACGCACGTTGAGCAGCAGCACGCCGGAGGTCTGCAGGTGCACCACCGAGCCCTGGTTGTAGACGACGTAGGGCAGGCCCAGGCGCTCGATGATCTGCGCCAGCCCGGCGGCCATGCGATCACCCGCCCGACCGGCGATGGCGCAGGCGTTGCGTTTTTCCATTTCCAGCAAGGTGTGATAACCGGCCACGCAGGACAGCGGGTTGGCCGTCAGGGTGCCGCCGACAAAGGCGCGCTTGCCCTGTTTGCCGCCGATACCACCGGCGAGCATCATCATGATGTCGCGGCGCCCGCCGATGCCGCCGGCCATTGGGTAGCCGCCGGTCAGGCACTTGCCGAAGATGGTCAGATCCGGCATCACCCCGAAATAGCCCTGGGCGCCGCCCATGCCGACGCGGAAGCCGCTGACCACTTCATCGAAGATCAGCAGTGCGCCGAACTCGTCGCAGAGCTTGCGCAGGTTGGCATTGAAGTCCTTGTGCGCCGGCCGCGTCCCGCTCTCCGGCCCCAGCGGTTCGACGATGATCGCCGCCGTGCCGCCGCGCAGGCGGTTGAGCCAGAGGCGGCGACGGATGGCCGCCAGGTCGTTGGGGAAGCTTTCCTGGGTGTAACTCGTAGAGCCGCTGGGGATGCCCAGCGCCTCGCGCCGCCCGGTGCCGGGAATGCGCATGCCGAAGACCACCTGATCGCTCCAGCCGTGATAGGCGCCGCCGATCTTGATGATCCACTTCTTGTTGGTATAGGCACGGGCCAGGCGGATGGCGCCCATCACCGACTCGGTACCGGAGGCCAGCATGCGGAACATCTCCACCGAGGGCACGTGCTTGCAGACCAGTTCCGCCAGCTTGACCTCGCACTCGTGCAGCAGCCCCGTGACCGGTCCGCACTCGCGCAGGGTTTCGATCACCTTTTCCTGCACCACCGGGTCATTGCTGCCGAGCAGCGTGGGGCCGCCGGCCTGAAGGAAATCGATATAGCGGTTGCCGTCGATATCTTCCAGGTGAGCGCCCAGGGCATTTTTCATCGCCAGCGGGAAGGGATAGTTGAAGGCCAGGTTGTGCTGGATACCGCCAGGAATGACCTCGGCAGCGCGGCCGGCGAGCTGCTTGGAGGCACGACACTTGTGCTCGAAGTAATCGTGCACCTTCTGCATGTGCTCGCGGCGGATCGGGCGGATCGGTTGCGTGATCAGTGCCTTGAGCCGGGCATCGACGGCTGCAGTGTCGGGCCAGCGCGAGATACCGGAGGTGGCGGGAATCGGGGCAGTGGAAGCGTTCATTGTGGCTGTCCTTTTAGTAGTCGTTGAGGCTGGCGAGGGCGTGTCGGCACAGTGCGTGGTTGGGCTGCGCATGCAGCGCGCGGCAGAACCAGTCGCGCGCCTCCTGCTCCAGCAATTCCATGACCCGCCCGGCCTGCTCCAGGGTGCTGGCGATGCCGATGGCACCGTGGTTGCGCATCAGGTAGGCATTCACATCGGGGCGTACGCGGCGGCCAATCAGCCAGCTCAACAGCCCGGAGCCGGAAGGGCCGTAGGCGCACATCGGCACCTGCCGACCGATCACCTGACGGGCCTCGGCACCGCTGATCGGCAAGGCCCGGCCAAGCAGGGTGAAGGCGCTGGCGATCGGTTGATGGGTATGCAGACTGGCCTGGCAATCGGGGCGCGCCTTGAGCATCCGAGCGTGCAATCCGCTTTCGACTGAGGGTTTGCCGTCACCGGCAAGTTGCTCCAGCGTATCCAGGCGCAGGATGCAGATGTCCGCCGGCGACATGGCGTAGTAATCACTGGCCGAGGGCGTGACGGCGAAGCGCTCGGCGTCGATGCGCAGCGCCAGGTTGCCGCCGATACCGGCGAGAAAGCCCTTGTCGGCCATCGCCACGGCGGTACGCACCACGGTTTCCCTGGCCCGCTGTTCAAGACTCATTGAGCACCTCGATTCAGTTGTGCATAGAAAGGCGCCAGCGCCTTGTGCGCGGCGCGGAAGTTCTCGTAGCTGCAGTCGTAGAGCGCATGCCGGGCGCTGTCCGGCTCGAAGGCGCGGCGGATCGCCACCCGCTCGGGAATGTCGGCAAAGCTCATCGCGCCAATACCGACCCCGGCCAGGAAGGCCGCGCCCCGGGCATTGGCCTGGATCGGCTGCTCGGGCAGGCGCACGGTGACGCCGAGTACGTCGGCGAAGATGCGGCACCAGACCTCCGACTGCCCACCGCCGCCGACCAGGGTGATCGCCTCGGTCGGATGGCCGATGAAGGCTTCGACGGCCTGCATCATCCAGCGCGTATTCAGGGCAACGCCCTCGAGGAAGGCGCGCACCATGTGCTCGCGGGCATGTTCGAGAGTCATGTTCACCAAGCCCGCGCGCAGGTTCGCGTCATCCACCGGGCTGCGCTCGCCCATCAACCAGGGCAGGTACAGCAACCCGCGTGAACCGGCAGGCACGCCGGCGGCGACTTCATCGAGGATGCGATAGACGTCTGGCCCCGCCTCGTTCTGCAGCAGGGCATCCTTGGCGTACAGAATGCGATCCCGCAGGAAGCTCAGGTTGGCCCCGGCGGCCGACTGCATGGCCATCATCAGGTAGCGATCCGGCAGCGCGCAGGGCACGGCGGCGATCTGCCGGAACACGTCGGTTTTCTTCTTCGCCACATGCGCGCCAATCCACGATGAAGTGCCGACGTACAGGTGCAGCGCGTTATCGGCGACCGCACCGGAGCCCAGTGCAGCAGCCGTGTTGTCGACCGCCCCTGCGACCACCGGCAGGCTCGACGACAGGCCAAGGCGCTCGGCCACCGCCGGCAGCAAGGTGCCGATGACCTCCTGGCAGCGCACCAGTTCGGGCAACTGATCGCGCCGCAGCCCAGCCATGCCAAGCAAGCGCTCGTCATAGCGGATGCGGCTCGGGTCGCGGTTGTCGGTGACCCAGTTGCACAGCGCCGAATCGACGGTGGCAGCGAGGCGGCCGGTCAGGCGCAGGTTGATGAAATCGAGCACGTTGAGAAACTTGTCGGTGCGCTCGTACAGCTCCGGCAGCTCATCACGAATGAAGGCGATATGGCCGAAGCTGTCCTTGCCTGACAGCGCCGGCGCGCCGCCGGTCAGGCGCAGCCAGCGCCACAGCTTGAGTGGATCGTAGCCGGCGACTCGCGGCAGCGCGCCGCCAACCCGGCGCCGTACCGCCTGCTGCCCGCGCATGTCCATGTACAGCAGGGCGCGCGCCAGCGGATTGCCCTCGCGATCCGCCGGCAAGGTGCCCTCGCCCTGACAGGAGCAGGCCATCGCCACCACCGCCCGGCGCACGGCGGCATCCCCATCCAGCACCTCTTCGGCACTCTCCAGCAACGCCTGCCACCAGTCTTCCGGGCACTGCTCGACACCGGCGCCCGGCAATACATGGGTGCGCACGGGGCGGAAGGCGAAGCGGGTGACGCGCCCGTCCAGGCTGACCAGCGCCGTCTTGCAACCGGAGCTGCCGAGGTCAACGGCAAGCACCAAAGGATCATCAGAGCTCAAGGCAGCCACCTCATATTTTTTTTCTTTGCTCTTCCCATTTTTTGTCGCCCGGGCTAAAACATAAGCATTGCTCATGTTTTAAGAGGATGTAGGGGTGACCGAAACTTTGTCAAGCGATCCGAAAAAGACCCGCAAACCACGGGTGCCGAAGCAGGAGCGCAGCCAGGCGCGGCTCGAGGCGATTCTCGATACCTCACTGCAACTGATCGCCGCCAATGGCTACGAGGCCGTCTCGATGCGCGAGATCGCCCGCGAATCAGGGCTGCCCATCGCCTCGCTGTACATGTATTTCCCGACCAAGCTGTCGATCGCCAAGGAGGTCTGGCTGCGTTACACCACCGCCATCAACGCGTCCCTGGAAGAGGTGCTCAAGACCGTCAGCGACCCGACCACGCCCGCCGACTCGGGCGCGCTGATCGAACACCTGATCGACCTGATGGTGGGCATCCAGAGCAGCCACCCCGGCTTCGTCGAGATCTGGGGCTGCGTCGCCGCGTCGGCGGAGCTGCGCGAACTCAACCGTGAGGACACCTTCCGCGCCGCGCAGGTGCTGGCGACCACGTTCCGCGTGAGCAATCCGTCGCTCGACGAGGAGCAGGCAGAAGGCCTGGCGCTGGTGCTCACCGAAGGCGCCACAGCGGTCACCAAACTGATCCTGACGCTGCCTGAAGAAGAGCGCCCGGCGCGCATCAGGCAGCTCAAGGACAGCCTTCGACTCATTCACAGCAGCACCGTCGGTTCACTCACCCAACCGGCCGGCTAGCGCCTGGCGTTCGCGCGGGCGCTAGCGCCCGCAAAGCCTCAGGTGTCGGCGGTCATTTCGAGCGCAAGCAGAGGTCACCATGTTGCATAAGAAGAAAAAGATGGCATTGGTTGTGGGGCTTAGCCTTTGTGGGGCAAAGGCGCCAGCTTTCCAGATCGACACCGGGCCGAACGTCACCACCACCCTGGAAAGCGTCGCCGAGTTCACCTCGATCTACCGTACGGGCTCGCCCGAGCACATCGAGCGCGGTGGCGAGAACATCTTCATCAACAACAACGACGGCAGCGAGTACTACGACAAAGGCTTCGTCTCCAACGAGTTCAAGCTGACCTCGGAGCTGCACGTACGCACCCAGCAGGATGGTCTGTTCGTCCGCGGTACCGCCTGGTACGACACCCAGATCATGGACAACGACCCCACCGGTGATGGCTTCGCGACGCACAACACCGACAGCGACGCGCGCTACCCCTCCGACCTGAAGAACCGCTCCGGGCATCGCGCCCGCCTGCTCGACGCCTACCTCTACACCAACCGTTATCTGGGCGAGATGCCGGTGAGCGTGCGACTCGGCCGCCAGGTGCTGAACTGGGGCGAAGGCATCTTCTACGCCGACGGGCTCAACGTGATCAATCCGGTGGATCAGGGCCGCGTGGTGCTGCCCAACGCCAGCTTCAAGGATGCCCTGCTGCCGACCAACATGATCTCGGCCCAACTCGGCCTGACCGATGCGCTCAGTTTCGAGACCTTCTACGGGCTCGAGTGGAAGGGCCATGAAGTGATGCCAACCGGCGCCTTCTTCAACAATCAGGACTATTTCGGCAAAGGCAGCAATGGCGTGCTGATCGACCTGCGCAACCAGTTGGGGCCACTGGCCGAGCTGGTACCGGGGCTGAACGGCGAAAACGGCATCGTCGCCGGCGCTCGCTACGGCCGCGAGCATGACGCACGTGACGACGGCCAGTACGGCTTCGCCCTGCGCTATATGGTCGAGGACTGGAACAACACCGAGTTCAGCCTCTACTACCTCAATTACCACAGCAAGGTGCCGTTCCTGCGCCTGCAGAAGGGCGTGTCCGGCGCTTGCAGCACTGGCAGCGGAGGCCGCTTCGCCGACCTGTGCGGCTTCGCCCAGACGTTCGACCCCACCTCGGTGCCGCTGGTCGATGGCCTGGCCTTTCTCGACAGCAGCCGTTACGACTTCATCTACCCCGAAGACATCCGCCTGTTCGGCTTCAGCGTTTCCGGTACGGTCGGCGACACCAGCCTGGCCGGTGAACTGACCTACCGCCCCAACGCGCCGTTGGAGCCGTCCATGACCTACGAGCTGGAACAACTGGCCGAGGGCGCGCTGACCGCAGGCGGTGCCAGCGGCGTCGGCATCGATCTCGGCGAGTTCGGTGACGGCTCCAACAACGACGGACGCCGCAGCATCGATCTGTACAAGCGCCACGAGCTCTACACCGGCTCGGTATCGGCCATCCACACCTTCGGCCCGACCGCCGGCCTGGACGACCTGACGATGCTGGCCGAAGCGGCCTTCAACCATGTGCCCGGCAGCCTGCTGGATTCGGTCAACTACGCCTATCTGGACTCGTTCGCCTGGGGCTACACGGTGAACTTCACCGGCCTGATCCAGGACGTGCAACCGAACCTCGACCTGATGCCCGCCATCACCTTCCGCCAGGACGTCTCCGGCACCTCGCCGACGATCAACGAAAACTTCGTGCAGGGGCGCAAGTCGGCCACGCTCGAACTCGGCCTCAAGTACAGCGACAGGTTCGGCGGCAAGCTGGCCTACACCTCGTTCTGGGGCGCACGCAAAGACAATTCGCTCATCGATCGCGACCACCTCGCGCTCAATGTCTCTTACTCCTTCTGAGGGCGGAAACAACAATGAATAAGAATGTTCTGTGCGTGAGTGCCCTGCTGTTCGCCATCGGCCTACAGGTGCCGCTGCTCGCTCATGCCAAGGTCAGCGAAGAACGTGCCGCCCAGCTCGGCAACTCGCTCACGCCGTTCGGCGCCGAGCGCCAGGGCGATGCCGCCAAGGGCATCCCCGAATGGACCGGCGGCCTGAAAACGCCACCCGCCGGGTACCAAGGCCCCGGCAGCTTCCATGTCGATCCCTTCGCCGATGAAAAGCCGCTGCGCGTGATCGATGCGCAGAACATGGCCGCAGACGAGAGCAATCTCAGCCCCGGCGTGCAGGCCCTGCTCAAGTCCTTCCCCACTACCTTCAAGATTCCGGTCTACCCCAGCCACCGCAGCGTGGCAGCCCCTGACGACATCTACCAGAACACCCGGCGCAACGCCCTCAATGCCACCCTGGTCGAAGGCGGCAACGGCTTGAGCGGCGCCTACGCCGGCATCCCCTTCCCGATCCCCAACGATGGCCGCGAAGCGATCTGGAACCACATCACCCGTTGGCAGGGCCGCTACATCGACGAGATCGCCAACACCGCGCAGGTCACCACCAGTGGTAGTTATTCGATCATCCGCGAACGCATGCAGATGCTCTCCAACTACTACGACCCCAGCAAGAACGTCGGCACCCTGGAAAACGTGCTGCAGAACTTCATGAGCGAGCTGCTGCCACCGTCACGCGAGGCCGGGCGCAAGCTGCTGGTGCGCGATTTCATCAACCAGGTCGAAGAACCACGGGCAGCCTGGGTCTACACCCCGGGGCAGCGTCGTGTGCGCCGCGCGCCAACCCTGGCCTATGACACGCCCAACGATGGCATCTACGCCGACGATACCGACATGTTCAACGGCGCCACCGACCGCTACGACTGGAAACTGGTCGGCAAGCAGGCCTTGCTCGTGCCCTACCACAACTACGCCATGGAGCAGCCCGGCGTCGCCGCGGAAAAACTGCTCATGCCCGGCCACCTGAACCCGGACTACACGCGCTGGGAGATGCACCGCGTGTGGATCGTCGAAGCCACGCTGCGCTCGGGCCAACGCCACGTGCATGCCAAGCGCCGCTTCTACCTCGACGAGGACAGCTGGTACGCCCTGATGGTGGAGAACTACGACTCGCGCGGCGCGCTCTGGCACGTCAACCTGGCGTTCAGCAAGAACGCCTACGAAGTGCCCACCATCACGCCAGTCAACGTCGTGTACCACGACCTCAACGCCCGCACCTACACCGCCATCGGCCTGCGCAACAGCGAGAAGGCTCCCCGCCAGTTCCTCCTTCCGGCACCGCCTCCTGGCTACTGGACCCCGGCCACGCTGCGCCGCACCGGCACGCAGTGAGGATCGATGCGGCGGGAATGCCTGATTCCCGCCCAGTGACCGGGGCGCAACGCTCCGGTTCTCCCCTGAACGACGCCGAGGCGCCCTGCGACCATGAACGACTCCTCATGCACGGCCATCCCATTGACGGCCGCAACGCCCCTGGCACCGGCCAAGCGGCGCTGGGCCGTGGCTCTGCTCTTTGCCCTGGTGCTCTGCGCCAACCAGACCCAGGTGTGCTTTCTCATCCCGCAGCAGACGCAGATACAACTGCAGTACGGCCTGGGTGAGCTCGCCAGCAGCCTGAGCATCCTGATCATCCCCATTCTCTGCATCCTGCTGTCCGTTCCGGCGGGACGCCTGATCGACCGTGCAGGTTTCAGGCGTGGCATGACGCTGGGCAGTGGCGTACTGGCCCTGTCACTGCCACTGCGCGTCGATGACAGTTTCTTCGGCCTGATGCTCGGGCAGGTGCTCATCGGCATCTCCCAACCCCTGCTGCTCAACGGCATCTCGCGCATGGCAATCGAGTGGTTCGAAGAGCACGAACGCGGAACGGCCATCGGCATCGCCACCGCCGGCCTGTTCCTCGGGCTGGCGATGGGGCTTGCCCTGCCGCCCATGCTGGTGGCGAAGACCGGAATCGCTCAGGGCCTGCTCATCACCGGCCTGGTCGGGCTGCTTCCAGCCGGGCTGCTCTGGCTGTGCAGCGCCAGCGCGCCAACTTACCCGCGTGGAGAATCGGCGCAAACCATGAGCCTGGTGCAACTGTTTCGCTCAACGGGCATGCGCCCGGTATTGCTCACGACCCTGGCTGGATGCGGGCTGTTCAATGCCCTGGCGCTGAGCCTGGAGCCCATGCTGACGGAGCATGGGCTGGGCGCCGAGACGCTCTCGGCGGCAGGAGCACTGATGATCCTCGCCGGTGTGATCGGCTCGCTATTCATCGACTCGCTGGCCCAGCGTGTCGGCGGCAAATTCATCGTGCTCGCGGGCTGCGGCGTGTGCGTCATCCCCATGCTATGTCTGCTCTATTACGCCACGGCGCCCACCTTCGTCCTGCTCTACGCCGCCCTGCTGGGCGCCTGCCAACTACCGGGCTACGCCTTGCTGATCGCCATGTCCGAACAGATCGCCGGCAAGGCACAGGCCGCACAGGCCAACGCGCTCATCACCCTGGCGGGCAACCTGGGAGCAGGTAGCGGCATGGGCCTGGCGGTACTGATCCACGCTGCGCTTGGCCATTGGGCTTATGTGATCGTCTTCCTCACCACTCTGGCAGTGCTGCAGACGCTGATCGTGACGTTGTGTAGATCCATGCGCCGACTCTGAGTGCAGCCGCCTCAAGTATCGGGCATAAAAAAACCGGCCCATTGGGCCGGTCAAACGCAGGGTGTCTGGTTAAGTCATTACTGCAGCGCACGCGGGCGCGCATTGCGCTGTTCAGCGTCAGGCACGGTAGCGCTCTGCAACTGGAAGTCGAACTTCACTTCGGCGAAACGGTTGCCCTGGAAGCCATGGTCACGCGCGGCGGACTCGCTCTCGACGAACTGGATGTCACCGATCAGGCCGTCACGAGTGGCGTAGGCGAAGTCGTCCCACAGGTACTCGTCGCCAGCCAGGTTGATCTGCGTGGTCAGATGACGATAGCCAGGCGCGGAGATGAAGAAGTGGATGTGCGCCGGGCGGTTGCCGTGACGACCGAGCAGGTTGAGCACCTCCTGGGTGGTGCCATCGGGCGGGCAGCCGTAGCCGGACGGCACGATGCTGCGTGCACGATAGCGGCCTTCGCTGTCGGTGACGATGCGGCGGCGCAGGTTGAACTCGCTCTGGCTGGAATCGAAGTAGGAGTAGGTGCCCTTGGTGTTGGCGTGCCACAAATCTACCACCGCGCCAGCCAGCGGCTTGCCGTCGACATCGAAGACCTGGCCATGCAGGTACATCGGCGTGCCCGGGTCGGTGCCATCGTCCATCCGCGCTTCGCCTTCGGACAGCGGCGCGCCAGCCACGTACAGCGGGCCTTCGATGGTGCGCGGGGTGCCGCCAAGCAGGCCGGCCGCCTCGTCCTTGGCATCGAGCAGCAGATCCAGATAGTGCTCCAGACCCAGACCGGCCACCAGCAGGCCGGCTTCGCTGCGCGCGCCCATGCGGTTGAGGTAGTCGACGGCTTTCCAGAACTCCTCGGTGGTGACTTCCATGTCCTCGATGAGACGGATGCTGTCCATCAGGATGCGGTTGACCAGCGCCTTCATGCGCGGGCTGCCCTGTTCGTTGGTGAGACCGCTGACTTCCTTGAAGAAGTTCTGGACGCTTTCGGTATGCGACAGTTTGATGCTCATGATTATTTCCTCATCTTGTTTTTATCGAGTGGAAGATTGATCAGCGATCGTCCTGGTGAATCGAAGAAGGATGACGGCACAGGCCGTTCACCTCGATGTCCATGTAGGGGAACAGCGGCAACTGCATGAGGGTGTCATGCAGCTCCTCGACGCTGCCCAGGTCGAAGACGCTGTAGTTGGCGTAGTGTCCGGCGATGCGCCACAGGTGGCGCCACTTGCCTTCGCGCTGCAGGCGCTGCGCCAGTTCTTTCTCGTCAGCCTTGAGTTTGGCCGCCTGGGCGGGATCCATGTCGACCGGCAACTTCACGGTCATCTTCACGTGGAACAGCATGTTGGCTTTCCTCCTTCGGGCAGGATCAGGAACGGCGGAAGCGCGCCAGGCGCTCTTCGTCGAGGGTCAGGCCGATGCCGGGCAGGCGCGGCACGTGCAACTGGAAGTCACGGTACAGCGGCGGCTCGGTGACGATTTCCTCGGTCAGCAGCAGTGGGCCGAACAGTTCGGTGTCCCAAGCCAGCTTGTTCAGGGTGATGAAAGCATGGGCCGAAGCCAGGGTGCCGACACTGCCTTCGAGCATGGTGCCGCCGTACAGGCCGATGCCGGCCGCCTCGGCAATACTGGCGGTGCGCAGCACGGCGCGCGGGCCGCCGTTCTTGGCGATCTTCAGGGCGAACACCGGGGCAGCGCCGTCGCGCGCCAGATTGAAGGCGTCTTCCACGCACTCGATGGACTCGTCGGCCATGATCGGTGCCGGGCTGGACTGGTTCAGGCGCACCTGGCCGCCACGGTTGTGGCGCGAAATCGGCTGCTCGATCAGGTCGATGCCGTTGTCGCCGAGGATGCGGCAGGCGCGCAGGGCTACCGCTTCGTCCCAGGCCTGGTTGACGTCGACGCGCACGCTGGCGCGCTCGCCGAGGGCCTTTTTGATGGCGATGACGTGGGCCAGATCCTTGTTCACCTCGCCGGCGCCGATCTTCAGTTTGAAGATGCGGTGGCGACGGGCTTCGAGCATCTGCTCACCTTCGGCGATGTCCTTGCGGGTATCGCCGCTGGCCAGGGTCCAGGCCACTTCCAGGCTGTCGCGCACGCGGCCGCCGAGAATCTCGCTGACCGGCAGGCCGAGGCGCTTGCCCTGAGCGTCGAGCAGCGCGGTTTCCACGGCCGAACGGGCGAAGGTGTTGCCCTTCACCACGCGGTCGATGCGCTGCATGCAGGCGTTGATGTTGCTCGCGTCCTGGCCGATCAGCAGCGGCGCGAAGTGACGATCCAGGTTGACCTTGATGCTGTCCGGGCTCTCGTTGCCATAGGACAGGCCACCGATGGTGGTCGCTTCACCGATGCCCTCGATGCCATCGGCGCAGCGCAGGCGCAGGATCACCAGGGTCTGGTTCTGCATGGTGTGCATCGCCAGCTTGTGCGGGCGGATGGTCGGCAGGTCGACGATGATCGCTTCGAGCGACTCGATCGCGGCGTGGCTCATTTCAATACCCATCAGGTTGTTCATGTATGTGATCGGATATTGATCCTGCATTTTGGCAGGTTCCAATATTGATTTTGTCTGCAACAATACCCCACAGGTATCGTCAACCTCGAAGGACAGCCGCTCATGGAGCTTCGCCACCTGCGCTATTTCCAGGCGCTCGCCGAAACCCTCAACTTCACCCGTGCCGCCGAGCGCCTGCACATCGCCCAGCCGCCGCTGAGCCGACAGATCCAGCAGCTCGAGGAGGAACTTGGCGTAGCCCTGCTCGAACGCGGCCGGCCATTACGCCTGACCGAAGCCGGGCGCTTCTTCCACGAACACTCCAGCGCCCTGCTCGAACAACTGGGCAAGGTCTGCGACAGCACCCGACGCATCGGCTCGGGCGAGAAAGCCTGGCTCGGCATCGGCTTCGCCCCGTCCACCCTCTACGGCGTGCTGCCGGAGCTGATCCGTCGCCTGCGCAGCGATGCCGGCCTGGAGCTGGGTCTGTCGGAAATGACCACGCTGCAGCAGGTGGAAGCACTCAAGGCCGGGCGTATCGACGTCGGCTTCGGCCGTATCCATATCGACGATGCAGCCATCTCACAGCAGGTGCTGAGGCTCGACCCGCTGGTGGCCGCCCTGCCCGCCGGGCATGCGCTGCTGCCGGGCCCGGTGAGCCTGGCCGAACTGGCCCGCGAGCCGTTCGTGCTGTACCCGGGCAACCCGCGCCCGAGCTACGCCGATCACGTGCTGACGCTGTTCGCCACGCATGGCCTGCAGATCCGTGTGGCGCAGTGGACGAACGAGCTGCAGACCGCCATCGGTCTGGTCGCCGCCGGTATCGGCATCACCCTGGTGCCGGCCTCGGTGCAGGTGCTGCATCGCGTCGACATCGACTACGCGCCACTGCAGGAAGCGCAAGCCACCTCGCCGATCATCATCAGCCGCCGTATTGGTGACGCCTCGCCAGCCCTGCAGCATTGCCTGGCGCTGGTCGATGAGCTGTCGCGCAGCCGTCAGGACTAACCTGGAACGGCGTCCTGGCCGAAGAAAAAGCCCGTAAGGAGAGACGGGCTGAAAGCACACCTGGAAAAAATCACCTGTACCTACTGCAACGGCGAGAACGCCGCCGGCAGGTAGAGGGTGGAATGCATCTCGCGCAGTTGCGGCCCGGAGTTCTCCGGCGGCCAGACGCCGTCCGCCACCGCGCGAGTGCGTACGTCCAGGCGCTGCTCCTGGCTGGCGTACGGCCAGATGTGCAGATAGCGCGGAGTACGCCCGTCGGTGGCGAAGAACGCCGCGTAGACCTCCGAATAGCCTGCGCCGGTGCGCGGGCCGACGGCCTTTTCCCAACCCGCCATCGTAGGGGCCAAGCCCGAGGGAATCAGGTTGTATTCGCGCAGCTCGTAGAACGGCCCGTGGTGGCCGGGCGCCAGGGGTTCGAGAAAGGGAAACAGCGTGTAGTTTTCCACCTTCATATCGAGCATGAAGGCTTCGATACCGAAGGCATCCGGTGCCTGGAGAAAGCGCTCGCGCTCAGCCTGCCGCGCCGCCTCGTCACGGAAACCGCGCAGCACGGCAATCTGGTTGAGCGGGCCGATTTCGGACGACCAGCAGCCCATCAGTGTGCAGCCATCGCGCGCCTCGGCGAGCGTCTCACGCAGGTGCTTCAGCGCTTCGGCCGGAGTGCGCACGCGCAGGGTGAAAGTGATCAGTTCATAGAGTCGCATGGTCTTCTCGCAGTCTTGGATTGCAAGCGAGGCAGGGTGGGCACTCGGCCCACCCACGAAACCTCAGCACGCCGCGCGCGACTGCTCACCCAGACGGTGATAGGCGCGGTTGAAATACACCAGCCCGTCCTGGCTCTTGCCGTTACGAATACCCAGCACCTCACAGTAGAAGATGGTGTGCGAGCCCACCTCATGCGCCTGGGCGATGCGGCAATCGAAATTGACCAGGGCGTCGTCCAGCAGCGGCGCGCCGCTTTCCAGGGTGCTCCAGCTGGCCTGGGCGAAACGCTGGTCGGAGTCCAGTTCGCGGTTGGCGAACACGCCGGAAATGTCCTTCAGCTCGGCGCTCAGCACGTTCACGCTGAGCACGCCGTTCTGCTTGAAGTGGCCATTGGAGAAAGATGAACGATTCATGCATACCAGCAGCGTCGGCGGCTGGTCGGTGACGCTGCATACGGCCGAGGCGGTAAAGCCCCAGCGCCCGGCTGCACCGTCGGTGGTGATCACTGAAACGGCGCCGCCCAGCAGCGCCATGGCATTACGGAAACCTGTGGTGTCGACCATGATCTTGCCCTCGTCTGTTAACGGCCTGCAGGCCTGCGCTAGATGTCCAGCACCAGTTTTTTCGACTTGGCGCGCGAACAGCAGACCAGGATCTGGTCGTTGGCGGCCTTCTCGTCATCGGTCAGGTAGACGTCGCGGTGATCCGGTTCGCCTTCCAGCACGTCGCACAGACAGGTGCCACAGACGCCCTGCTCGCAGGAGATTTCCACCTTGATGCCGACGGTGGCGAGGGCATCGATGATGGTCTGGCCTTCGGCGACTTGAACGGTCTTGCCGCTGCGCTGCGCAACCACCTCGAAGCTGTCGCCGCTGGCGTCGACTTCCACCTGGAAGTACTCGCGGTGGATGTGTTCCTCGGCGTAACCAGCTTTGCGTGCACCGTCGATGACCCAGTCCATGAAGCCGGACGGGCCGCACACGTAGACATGCACACCGGCGCCTGGCTGGCCGAGCACGGCCGGCAGGTCGAGCTTCTGCGCATCGCCTTCATCATCGAAGTGGGTACGTACGCAGGCGGCGAAATCGGCGCTGGCCAGCTCGTCGAGGAAGGCCGTGCGCTGGCGCGAACGCCCGCAGTAATGCAGCTCGAACGGGCTGTCCTGGGCGGTCAACTGGTGCGCCATGGCGATCATCGGGGTGATGCCGATGCCACCGCCGATAAGGATGGAGCGACTGGCGCCAGCGGCCAGGGGAAACAGGTTGCGCGGCGCGCCGACGCTGACGCTGGCGCCCTCGGTGAGCAGCTCGTGAACTGCCACCGAGCCACCGCGTGAGGCCGGGTCTCGCAGCACGCCCAGGCGGTAGACGCTGGCGTTGGCCGGATCACCGCACAGCGAATACTGGCGCACCAGGCCAGGCTTGAGGTGGATATCGACATGGGCACCGGCCTCGAAGGTCGGCAGATTGCTGCCCGTCGGATCGGCGAGGTCGAGGATTACCACGCCCTCGCCTTGCTCCTGCCGCTTGCGTACCACCAGGTTCAACACTTGCTCAGTCATACCGACCTTCCCGCACCCTTCGAGGTGCTGATTGTTCTCGTTCGTTACAGTCCGCTGCTCGCACGCGCGGCATTCTTTCTTTTGTCCGCTGCGGCCGTTGGGCTGCAGCGGACGGGGTTCAACGCATGAACAGGCCGCCGTTCACATCCCAGGTCGCCCCGGTGGTGAAGTAGGCTTCCGGGCGCGCCAGTTGCACCACCAGGTCACCGAGGAAATCGGCATCGCCGAGGCGCTTCACCGGGATATTGGCCAGCAGCCCGGCCATACGCTCCGGCGGCACCGCCGCATGCACGGCGGGCGACTCGATGGGGCCGGGGGCGATGGCGTTGACCGTCACCCCGGCAGCCGCCAGCTCCTTGGCGAAGATCTTGGTCAGGGTGACGATGGCGCCCTTGGAGGCGGCGTAGTGCGCGCCCGTGGCGGTGCCGCCGTTCTGCCCGGCCAGCGAAGCCATGTTGATGATCCGCCCGTAGCCAGCTTCGGCCATGTGCCCGCCGAACACCTGGCAGCCGAGGAAGATGCTGCGGGTGTTGAGGCTCATGACCTGGTCGAACTCTTCCGGACTGATCTGCATGACCGGCGTGGTGCGGGTCATCGCGGCGCTGTTGACTGCCACGTGCAGCGCGCCCCAGCGGGCCAGCACCGCGGCCAGCGCGACCTCGAAGTCGGCCTTGCTGGCGACGTCGAGTTGCAGCGCCAGGCTGCGCTGACCGCTCGGGTCGAGACGGTCAGCGGCGGCCTGGGCACTTTCCAACGACAGATCGGTGATCACCACCGCGTAACCGGCTGCGAACAGACGGTTGGCGATGGACAAACCGAGGCCCTGTGCGGCGCCGGTGACGAGGGCTACCTGAGTCATGACGGCGTCCTACAGGATGTAGCCGATACCGGCGAGGGTATCGGTGGAGTTGATCAGCTGGATCAGCTTGCGCTGGATCTTGAAGCAGTCGCCGTCGCGCTTGAGCTGGAAGGTGACATCCGCGGTGTAGTGCTTGAGCACGTCCTTGCGGAACTCACGCAGGTTCTGCGCGCAGCGCACGGTGACCACGCCGTCTTCCTCACCGAGTACGCGAAAGCGCGAAAGGCTGCGCACAGTGCGGGCACGTGGGCTGGTGGAGATGGACTCGCCACCGATCAGGCGCTGCACACGCAACTGGCGCATGTGGTGGTCGTCGTAGGCGTAGTTGAGGGTGTTCTCGAAGTCGGTCTCGCTGGGGTCGATCGGGATGATGTAGGTACCCTTGTCGGCCCACAGGTTCAGCCAGGCGTCGAAGTCGCCGTGGTCGAGCATGTCCGCTTCCTGCCAGATGAAGGCGCTGACGTGGTTGAGCAGTTCAAGATTCATATTCGTTCTCTTCAAATAGGTGCGTGACGGGCCCCTCTCACCCACGCGGGCAGAGAGGCGCGGCGGCTCAGGCCGACATCATCTTTTTCCATTGCTGGTAGGCCGCGCGCATGCCGGTCTCGGCGCTCACGTCGCTGACCAGACCGTCCTCGCTCGGCTTCTCGCCGGGCAGGCCGCGGTTGAGCATGATCCACAGGTCGCTGCCGGCCTGGGCGCCCTTCTGTACGCGCTCCCAGGCCTCGGAGTCGTCCGGGGTGCCGAAGCCCATCGGGCCCTGGAAGTGCTCGTGCAGGCGCAGGCGGTAGCGGTTGGCCACGGCCGGGCCGCCGTCCATGGTGATCACCGCGTGGTGGATTTCGGTCTCGTTCACCGAGACCGGCTGCAGCACGCGGAAGAAGGCCATGGAGCAGGCGACGTTGGGGAACAGGTTGAGGTTGAAGCCCGAGCCGCCGACGGCGCGGACGATGCGTCGTACCTGCTGCTCCTCGATGCCTTCGTCACGCAGCTCCTGGGCCAGCGCCTCGAAGCGCTCGGGGATCGGCTTGTCGAGGTCGGCTTCCAGATCCACCAGGTCGGGGATCATCACCATCACGCTGTGGCCGTTGCCAAGATCCTCGACGTAGCCCGGGCCTTCGACGAAATCGAACAGCTCCAGGGTCTGCTCGTCCACCGAGGACAGGAACGACTTGTGCACCAGCGGGAAGTGGTAAGCGTCGGTGGTGTTCTCCAGCTGGATCTTCCAGTTGCCGGGGAAACGGAAACGATGCTCACCGGAGACCTTCACGCCGTAACCGGCGCCCTGCTTCATGAACAGGTCGATCCACTTCTTGGCCGCGCCGAGGAAGTCTTCCAGCGGCTCGATGTCGTCCTTGAAAGTGGCGAAGATCATGCCGTTGTATTGCTCGACGCGCAGGCTCACCAGTGGCAACTCGCCCTTGTCCAGGCAGTCGGCGTAGCTCTCCGGGTGCGGCACGCCGCGCAGGCTGCCGTCGAGCGCGTAGCTCCAGCCGTGGTAGGGGCAGACGAAGCTGTTGGTCTTGCCCTTCTTGTGCTCGCAGACGGTGGCGCCACGGTGGCGGCAGCGGTTGAGCAGCACGTGCACGTCCTTCTTGCGGTCACGCACGACGATTACCGGCTGCTTGCCGATGTAGGTGCTCTTGTAGCTGCCGTTGTCGGGAATCTCGCTGGCGTGCGCCACCCACACCCAGGTGCTGTAGAAGACCTTTTCCAGCTCTTCGTCGAAGATGCGCGCATCGGTGTACAGGGAGGTGTGCACGCGGTCGTGCAGCACCAGGTCGGCCGGCGAGCTGGCCAGGTTCACGGTTTCGATCAGGTTGGTCACGGTCACTCCTCGTCGGCATCAGGTGCCGACTCACAATTTCTTTTGCTCGCCTTGCCCGAAAATCGGAGCTTCGGCTAGCGCCATCTTCGTAGGGTGGGCTTGCGCCCACGTTTGGCCTTTCTGCGGTGGGCTGAAGCCCACCCTACGTCTTGCCCGGCACGGGCAGGTGGGCATCGCTGTTCCACGCCTCGACCGGGCGGCCGAACAGGTTCTCGGTCTGGAAGTGCGCCATGCGCCAGGTGCCCTCCTCCTCACGAAAACGCACCGTCAGGCGCGCCGCGTTGAGGTGCGAGGCACCGCTGGCGAAGGTGGAGGTCTGCAGCATCACCCAGCTGCCATTGGCCTCGTCGCCCTCCACGCGGATCAGCTCCGAGCAGAGGAAGTGCACGTTGAGGGCGAAGTGCGCCGGCTCGGTCATGTAGCCGGCGAACATCGCGCGGATCGCCTCGCGCCCCCGGTAGCCGCCGAAGCTCTTGGCGTACTTGGCCCCCTTGCCTTCCCAGATGGCGTCGGCGGTGAACAGCCCGGCCAGCTCGTCCAGCGGGGTGCGTGCATCGAGTGCATCGCACAGCACCATGTAGCGATTCATGCAGGCACGCACGGCGTTCTCGCTTTCCAGCTGGTGCAGGCGGGCTTCGAGGGATCGGCTCATGGCTCAGGCACGCTGGATGATCAGTTCGCGGCCGGTACGCGCTTCCACCTTGCAGTAGCGCCACAGCTTGTACGGGCCGGTGCCCACGGCGGTGGTGCGGAACAGGTTGCAGGCGGCGTGCACCGTCTCGATGTCCGGCACGTCGGCCAGCAGGTAGGTGGTCCAGGGGTAGCCGGTACTGGGGCCGACCATGCTCTGGTCGTCGTCCATGTTGCCGAACACCGTCACGCCGGGCAGGTCATGGATACCGTTCCACATGGCGCTGAACGCCGCCCAGACTTCCAGTTGCTCTTCACGCGGGGCGTCGAAGAAGTTCTGGTTGATGCCCATGCAGAACAGCACGCGCAAGGCTTTTTTCTCAGTCATCACAGTCACCGCTATTCAAGTTGTCGATTACAGGTAGCCAGGCATCGGCTTGCCGCCAAAGAAGATCGCGCCGGCGTTCTGGTAGGTCATGTCACCCATGAAGGCGTGCTGGGTGACCACCTGGGCATCGTTGACGAAGCGCGCCAGCGGGCTGTGGCGGTAAACGCCGGTCATGCCCGAGAGCATCTGCGCGGTGCGCGCCACCTCGGCGGCTACACGGGTGGCATGGGTCGAGGACAGGCGCAGCAGGTTGGTCTGCTCGACGCTCACTGCATCGCCGGCCAGCACGCTGGCCCAGGCGTTTTCCATGGCTTCGTAGAACCAGGCGCGGGCAGCGCGCAGCTCGGCTTCGGCCTTGGCCATCTGCATCTGCGCCAGCGGGCGGTCGGCCAGGGCCGGCGCGCCGGTGACGGAGAAACGGCCGCTGGCCATGTCGGCCAGGTAGTCCAGCGCGGCGCGGGCGACACCCAGACCGACCACGGACAGCACCTGGGTGGCGAAGGACAGCGACGGATAGCGGAACAGCGGCTCATCGAGGTTGGCCGGGCCACCACGGACGAAGGTCCACTCCTCGGCCACTTCGACGCCATCGAGCACCAGGTCATGGCTGCCGGTGCCGACCAGGCCGACCACGTCCCAGGTGTCCTCGATGCCGACCTTCTCCCGCGGCATCACGGCCAGACGCGGCAGCGACAGGGTTTCACCGACCTTGGGGCTGATGCCCACGCCGATCAGGTCGGCGCCCATGCAGCCACTGGAGAACTTCCAGCGTCCGCGCACCTTGAAACCACCTTCGATGGTCTCCGCCGGCTGCGGCGGGAAGATGCCGGCGGCGAACACCACGTCCGGACCATTGGCGTACACCTTGTCCAGCGTCGCCAGCGGCAGCGCAGCCAGGTACACCGGGTTCATGCCGAAGCTGGCGACCCAGCCGGCGGAACCATCGGCTGCGGAGACATCCTCCACCATCTCGCAGAACTCCATGGGGCTGCGCTGCTCGCCGCCGAAGCGGGTCGGCACCAGGGCGCGGTAGACGCCGAGCTCCTTGAAACGCGCGATCACGTCATGGGAGATGTAACGCTGCTGATCGAACTCCTCACGGCGGGCGCGCTCGCGGATATCGGCCAGCAGCGTCTGAAAGGCTTCGTTCGCGGTGATCGGGGCAAGGCGCTGGTGTTCCAGCTGGCTTAGGGAAGACATGGGCTTCTCCAGGATGGGCACGGTTATTGTTCGAGGCGCTGCAACAGCTCGCGGGCGACTGCCAGGAGCAGTTCGTCCGCGCCTTTGGCGGCGACCAGTTGTAGTCCTACCGGCAATTTCGAAGCGCCCTCGAAAGGGATGCTCAATGCCGGGTGGCCAGTCAGGTTGAAAGGGCGTACGAAAGCGGTCATGCCAATGGCCGCACGGGTATCGGCGGCGTCTGCGACGAGCGCCGGGTAATCCGGCATGGTCGGCAGGGCGAGAATCGGGCACTGCGCCAGGGCGGCATCCACCTCGGCGGTGAAGGCGGCGCGGCAGCGTTCGGCGTCAGCCAGAGCGTCGTCGCGGGTGTCGCGTGCAGCCAGCAGCCGGCCAGCAACATCGGCGCCGACCAGGCCGGTTTCCACCAAGTGCCCGCAGGCATTCCAGGTCTCGCGGTTGATCACCGCCAGGCCAGCGTCGTAGGCCGCCTGCATGCCGGACAGCGGCATCTCACACAATTCGAAATCCGCCGCTTCGAGCACGGCATCCAGAGCGGCCTGCACCTCGGGCTGAGCCTGCACAGGCACCACGCCGATGCGCACACCGTCGACATCCGGCAGCGCCTTGAAGGAAGGATCGATGGCCTTCATCGCCGCGATCAGCATCTCGATATTGGCAGCGAAGGGGCCGACGCAATCCAGTGAAGTCTGCTCCGGCATCACCCCGGCGCGACTGACGCGGCCGAAGGTGGGCTTGAGGCCGAACACACCGCAACAAGCGGCGGGAATGCGCACCGAACCACCGGTGTCGGTGCCCAGGGAGAAATCACACAGGCCGGCAGCCACCGCAGCGGCCGAGCCACTGGAAGAGCCACCTGGGATACGACCGGGATAGCGCGGATTCTCAGCCGTACCCGTCCAGGCATTGAGGCCGGTGGTGCCGAAGGCCAGCTCGTGCAGGCTGGTTTTGCCGATTAGCTGGCAACCGGCGTCGAGCAATGCCTGAACCACATCGGCATGCCGCTCGGCATCCGGCGCATGTTCGAGCGCACGGCTGGAGGCTCGGGTGGGATGACCGGCCACATCGATGGTGTCCTTCACCATCACGCGGGGGCCTTGCCCGCCGAGACTCAGCTTCTCGACCACTATCGCCATCTGCTTCACCCATCACCGTTCTTGTTGGAAGCGCGAGCCGCCTCAGAGGAGCGAATCGCGTAAATCCAGAATCGGAAGAATTACGTGAATTGTCAATTGAATTATCAACCAGAAAACAGTGGGTAGATTCGGTGCATTTTTGACACGCACGACACCTTTATCGTGCAGTTTGGTAACAAACAAAACCGGTAATATTCACGCTTATTTTTTATTAAATTATTTAAAATCAACAATTTAATTACGATATAAGAATAAATATCACTTACCAGCGTCGCTCTCTGCGCTTCTCCTCACACTGCTTCACTGGCCGATAACCGCACAGAAATTGCAGATTCAAGCAGCCAAATAAATCCAATAAATAGACCCATTTTTAATCATGAAAACATGAAAAAACTGCCTGAAATTCCCCATTTAAAAGCTTCTCCAGCCCTTGCTGAATCAGCCATTAGCCGCTGAGCGACACACCTTCCATCCCGTTGTTATCAGGCCGTTCCCGGCGCGCCAGGCCTCGTGCCCAATCGCCCCAGGAATAGGCGTGCCTCACCTGGGTGCACACCTTTCTGGCATGGGAGGTGCAAAACCGGTTGTGTCTGAGGGGTGCCACAGGCAGTCCCTCAAGGCGCCAGAACGACAAGACGACGACCTGATCGCCACCTGAAGCTCCAGGTCATCCCACGGCCCGCCTGGCCACAGTCAAGGAGTCGTGCCATGCACACTGCCAGCAACACCCCAACCGGCTTCGATGAGCCGCCCATTTCGCGGCTTGATCCGCAGGGCACCCTGCTCACGTGCAATGCCGCCTACCAGCACATGTGTGGCTATGCCGAACATGAGCTGATCGGCAAACCCCACGAACTGATCAACGATCCGCACATGCCGGCGCTCTTGCTCGACAGCATGTGGCGCGCACTGCGCGCCGGTGTGCCGTGGACAGCACCGGTGATGATCCGCCACAAGCAGGGCAATCTGGCCTGGCGCACGCTCTATGTGGTGCCGCTACTCGACGACGGCAAACTGTCAGCGCTGGGTACCGTCTACCAGCCCCTCGAGCCCGCGCAGGCGCGCCAGGCAGAACGCCTGTATGCACGCCTGGCGCGTGGTATGGCGCCATGGAGCCCGCTACAACGCCTTGGCGAACTGCTGCTCGGCCACGGCCTGCAACTGGCCCTCGGCCTGGGCCTGGCACTGGTCATCCTGCTGACGTACCTGCCAGCCACTCTGGGCCTGCCACTGCTGCTGATGCTGGGCCTTGCCGGGCTGCAACCGGCACTGCGCCAACGCCAACTGACTCGTGCCCTGCTCGCCCAGCATGCGCAGGCCTACAGCGACCCGTTGCTGACGCCGCTGCACGCTGACCAGCCCGGGCCGACCAGCCTGCTGGCCATGGCTCTGAACAGCCAACGCGCGCGGATGAGTACGGTGATGTCACGCATCTGCATCAATAGCGTGGTGCTGCGCCAGCAGGCGCAGACCTCGGCCGACGTGGTGGAGCGCTCGGTCGAGCAACTGGATCGTCAGGTGCTCGAAACCGAGCAGACCGCTGCCGCGATCAACCAGATGAGCGCCACCATCCAGGAGCTCTCGCGCAACCTGCAGTACACGGCGCAAGCGGCGCAGAATGCTGACCAGCTAGCCCGCGACGGCGAGCATCAGGCGGTCGACAGCCAGCGCTCGGCCCAGGACATGCACACGGCCGTCAGCGAGATCGGCCGGGCGGTCGGCAACCTGGCTGCGGCCATCGAGTCCATCGGCGGCGTCGCCCAGGTGATCCAGAGCATTGCCGAACAAACCAACCTGCTGGCCCTCAACGCCGCCATCGAGGCCGCCCGCGCTGGCGAGTCCGGGCGTGGCTTCGCGGTGGTGGCCGACGAAGTGCGCAGCCTCGCCTCGCGTACCCGTGACTCGACCGAGGACATCCAGCGCTCCATCGCCAGCCTGCGCCACGACAGTAGTACGGCCCTGAGCACCGCCCAGCGTGGCGAACAGGCCGCACAACGCGCCAGCCAGGATGTGGAACAGTCGCGCCAGGCCCTGACGCGCATCTGCAACGAAGTCGCACAGATCAGCGGCATGAGCCTGCAGATGGCCGCCGCCATCGAGCAGCAAGGCCAGGTGGCAGAGCAGATTAACCAGCAGATCACGGCGATTGCCGACCTGACCGAACGCACCAGCCAGGAAGCCAGCCGCAGCAACGCGATCAGCCAGGCGCTGCATCAACTGGCCGAATCGCAATTGGGTCTGGCCCGGCGCTTCATCCAGGGCTGAGGTCAGGATGGCAGCCACGGACAAGAACTTGACCGGCAGGATCAAGCGACGCTGGGCGCAGGCGGGTTGAATAGGGCTCGGAGCACTGGCCAGCACCAGCCTCCGTCATCCAGCCCAGGAGGTTCTCGATGAAGTGCCTGCTCGCCCTGCTGTTCCTGCTCGCCAGCGCTGCCCAGGCTGGCGAGGTGCTGCGCATCTATGGCTGGAAGGACTACATCGATCCGCAAGTGCTCGGCGATTTCCAGGCACAGACGGGCGTCACGGTCGATTACCAGGCGTTCACCACCTCGGACGAACTGATCGCGGCACTGGCCGCCGACACCGACTATGACCTGGTGATGCCCAGCCATTTCATGCTCGAACGCCTGATCGCCGAAGGCCGGCTGGCACCACTGGATACCGCTCGCCTGCAACATTACGCCAGCCTCGATCCCTGGCTGCTGTCGACCCTGGCGGGCATTCCCGCCGCCAACCGGCACACCGCCCCCTACCTGTGGGGCTCCATCGGTCTGGTACTCGATCCGCAGCAGGCTCAGGCGCATTACACCGGCGCACTGCCCAACAGCTGGCGCCTGCTGTTCGAACCGGATCAGACAGCGCAACTGAGCCGCTGTGGCCTGGGCATGCTGGACGCAGCCGAGGAAACCAGTTCGCTACTGCTCAACTACCGGGGGCGTCGCCTGTCTGCCAGCAGCGACAGGCAAATCCTCCGCCAGATGCAGAAACTGGAACCTATCGCACCGATGCTGCGCACACTGGACAACTGGGCCTTCGTCGACGAATTGATCGCCGGCCGCCTATGCCTGGCCATGGCCTGGAGCGGCCACGCGGTGCGCGCCATGGAAGGTAATCCAAGGCTGCGCTATCAGATTCCAGACGAGGGCGCAGCGATCACCATCGACACCCTGGCGATCCCCACTCACGCGGCTCATCCGGAACTGGCCTACCGCCTGATCGACTTTCTCATCGACCCGCCGGTGGCCGTCCGCAATGCCCGCGCCACCCGCTTCTATGCGCCGCTGCCCAGTGCTTCGCCAATCATGCAGGCCTTCGCCGCCGAGCATCCGGCACAGGTGCTGACAGCCGAGCAACGGCGCCGCAGTTACTTGCTGGAAAGCCTGGCGCCCAGCCAGAAGCAACTGCTCGATCAGGCCTGGGCGCGGATCCGGGCGGGGCATCACTGAACGAGGCGCAGCCTGGCAGGCATCTACAAGAAGCTGTCCGCCATGATCAATTCTTTCTGCCGCGCCGCTGCTATGAATAGCGCCCAGATATCCCCGGGGCCGGATGTTTCCGCCCCGTATGCCCCCCGTTGGCCGTAGAGGCACAGAACCTCTGGGCCCCACACTCCGGAGCCTTCCATGAGCGAAATCCAGTTACTGCCTCAGGTGCGCGAATTTCTCCAGCGCCAGCATGCCCATTTCATCGACGGCCAATACCGTGCCAGCACCTCGGGCAAGCACGTCGTGATCGTCAACCCGGCCACCAGCGAAGCCATCGCCCAGATCACCTGCGCCACGGCTGATGAAGTCGATGTGGCCGTCGCCGCGGCCCGCCGCGCCTTCAAGGGCGAGTGGGCGCAGACCTCGCCTTATCAGCGAGGTGTGATTCTCAACCGCCTGGCTGATCTGATGGAAGCCAACGGCGAGGAACTGGCGCAGCTGGAAACCCTTTGCTCGGGCAAATCCATCCACCTGTCGCGCATGTTCGAAGTCGGCCAGAGCGCCATCTTCCTGCGCTACTACGCCGGCTGGACGACCAAGATCAACGGCGAGACCATGAGCCCGTCGTTCCCGTCCATGGCGGGCGAGCAGTACACCGCCTTCACCCGCCGCGAGCCGGTGGGCGTAGTGGCCGGCATCGTGCCGTGGAATTTCTCGGTGATGATCGGCGTGTGGAAAATCGCCGCCGCCCTGGCGACCGGCTGCACCCTGGTGCTCAAACCCAGCGAGTTCACCCCGCTGACTCTGCTGCGCCTGGCCGAATTGGCGATCGAGGCCGGTGTGCCGGCCGGTGTGTTCAACGTGATCAATGGCACCGGCGAGGTGGGCGCCAGCCTGATCGAACACCCGCAGGTGGCCAAGGTGTCGTTCACCGGCTCGGTACCCACCGGGCTCAAGGTCGGTCAGAGCGCCATGGCCGCCAACCTCACCCGCGTGACCCTGGAGCTGGGTGGCAAGAACGCTGCCGCGCTGCTGCCCGACGCCGATATCGACGGCGCGGTGGCTGGCCTGATCCAGACCGGCTACGTCCATCAGGGCCAGGTTTGCGCCGCGCCGGAGCGCATCTACGTACACCGTTCGCGTCTTGACGAAACCCTGGCCAAGTTCAGCGCGGCTCTGCAGGGCATGAACATCGGCTCGCCGCTGGATGAGAGCGTCAACTTCGGCCCGCTGGCCAACAAGCCGCAATTCGACAAGGTTTCACAGTTCCTGCAACTGGCTCGCGAAGAGAGCAAGGTAGTCTGCGGCGGCAAGCCGCTGGCCCGCGCCGGCTACTTCGTCGAGCCAACCGTGGTGCTGGCCAATGGGCCACAGGATCGCCTGCTGCACGAGGAAACCTTCGGCCCGATTCTCTGCGTACTGCCTTACGACGAAGTTGAGGAGTTGCCAGGGCTGATCAACGACTCGCCGTTCGGCCTCACCGCCAGCATCTGGACCAACGACCTGTCCCGCGCGTTGCGCCTGATCCCGCAGATCGAAGCGGGCACGGTGTACGTCAACATGCACACCTTCCTCGACCCTTCGGTGCCCTTCGGTGGCATCAAGGCCTCGGGCACTGGCCGTGAATTCGGCAGCGCCTTCATCGACGACTACACCGAGCTGAAGTCGGTGATGATCCGCTACTGACTGCCTGCAAGCGGGCCGCCTTCCTCGGCGGCCCCTCTCTCCCCGCGCCACCCACCTCTCCAAACGGCTCTCCGGCCTGCACCGGAATCGGCATTCGGCCGTCTGCGGAAAACCGACCGCTGATCTCACAGCGACATCAGCAGGCGTTTTCTGGCTCAAAAAATGCTTGAACATTCACGTTATTTGCCAAGTGTGCAGAAACAACACACACCGCGCACCAAAACATAAAAAATAAAGTGAGGCTGCCTCATGAGCGTGCATACATCCCGTGATTTCGAACGCTGGAACCACAGCGTTCACAGTGTTTGCGGGCGCTTCGAAACCCGACCGGCCTGGCATGACTCAGCCTTCATCGGCGAGATAGAGCGCATCGACCTGGGCGGCCTGGAAATCGCCGACATCAGCACCAACGCCCTGGCCATCCATCGCCAGCGCGGTAACAATGCCCGCGCGGATGATCGCTACTACTTCCTGGTGATGCAGCGCGAGGGGGTGATGGCCATCGACCAGGGCGATCAGGAGTTCGTGCTCTACCCCGGCGATATGGCCCTGCTGGATTCGGCACAGGCGTTCGAGATGAAGCCGCAGGGGCTGATTCGCCAGCTTTCGGTGCACCTGTGCCGGGATCTGGTCGACCCGCTGCTACCGGTGGCCGCACGCCGTTTCGGCAAGTTGGAGCAGGAGAGCCCGACCGGCCACCTGCTGCAGGGCATCCTGCAGCAGATCGCCAATGGTGAGCTGAACTCGGCCACCCAGCAGCACTACGGCTCGGCCTTGCAGAACGCCCTGATCGCCCTGCTGCCGCCAGCCTTTCACAACGAGCAACTGCTCGAGCCGGGTCGGCCTTTACGCCGCCTGGCGGAGAAGATCATCAGTGACTCGCTGCCAAACGCCCCGACGCCCGCCGAGCTGGCGGCGAAACTGAACGTGTCGGTACGCAAGCTGTACAGGCAGTTCGAGATCGATGGCGACAGCATCTGCCGCTACATCCAGCGCCAGCGCCTGGAACGCAGCGCGCGGGAACTGGCCGACACCGGCAGCCAGGCTCTGCCGATCACCACTATCGCCTACAAATGGGGCTTCACCGACTCGGCGCATTTCTCCCGCGTGTTCAAGCACTGCTACGGTGTGTCGCCCCGCGCCTACCGCGCTGATGCACTGGAACGCCAACAGAGCCATGCCCGCCTGAATGAATGAGCGGATGCCGCTCAGCTTTCCGAGAGGTTATCGAACATGGTCGCCAGGGTCTGGTTGAGCTTGCGAATCTGCGCCTCGGTCATGCCCTTGAAGCCGTCATGGAACACCTGCGCAGTGGCCTCGTGCATGGCGAAGTAGGCCTCACGCCCCTTGTCCGTGATGGAAACCTGGGTCACGCGGCCATCCTGCTCGCTCTGCCGAGTGTCGACCAGGCCGTCATCCTTCATGCGATAGACGATCTTGGTGATGGTCGACAGCTTGGCCACGGCGAACTCGGAAATTTCCGAGATGCTCGCTTGCTGAGCCTCATAAAGGATGTTGAGCACACGCCAGCGCGGAATGTCGAGATCGATCTTCTTCAGCAGCTTTTCCATGCTCAGCGTGTAACGGGCATGCACGCGCACCAGCCAATAAAACGGGAACTCTTCCTTGTGGAACTCTTCGCTGATCGGGTTATAGCGATTGCGACGTTTCTTCGGCACCTTCATGGACTGACCGCTGCGAGGGAACAAGCCGAGATAATAGATAATTCCCGTATTTGTTGCACCGTGACAGAGCGCCTCACAACTCCACAGGCCTTGCCGACAATGATCGGCAAGGCCTGCGTTCACGAGGCAGCGGGCGGTGCTGTCACGCCTCAGAAGTGGAAGGCGAAGACCAGTTGGCTGTACAGATTGCGGTCGTCGTTACCCAGCTGGGCACCACCTTCCTCGGCGCTTTTGCTGGGCTGGTAAAGGCCCACCACCGGCATCACCACCAGATTCTCGGTCAGCCCCAACTCGGCGTAGAAATCCAGCTCGCGCCCGGAGAAGTCGCCACGCGTCTGATCGATCGTGTCGAAGTCGAACCACAACGCACCGATGCTGAGATTCTCCAGCGGCGTGGCACGCAACCCGACATGGTGCACACGACTATTGGTGTTGAATGGGCCGGCGTAGTTACCCGCGACCTCGCCCTGGAACCAGGTACCGAAGCCACGACTGAAGCCGTAGAACAGCGGATCGAAACCTTCCGAGAAGCGGCTGTAGCGATAGGTCAGCGTCGGCGACCAGGCCACGTCGGCGAAGGTCCAGCCGGCCTCCAGGTACCAGGCCTTCTCGTCAGCACCCTGGTCGCGATCCTGCCAGGCGTACTCACCGGACAGCGACAGGTTTTCCACACCCGCATTGCCCGCTGCGCGCAGGCTGTAGGTCTCCATGCCCTTGCGCTGGAGCTGCGAGGGCGAAGCGTAGCGCTCGTCGACATCGCGAGTACGGATGTAGGTCAGCCCGACGGTACCGGCATCGGCCACGTGCTCCAGGGTGCCTACATACAGCTCGGTCTTGGCCTGCGCGCGGTTATCGGACTTCAGCCACATCAGGTCGCCACGCCAGCCCTGCTTGCCACCCAGGCGCAGCACAGCGGTCTGGTCGAAGGCCTTGCGCGGCGCCAGGTAGTAGCCTCCCCCGCGGTTGAATTCACCATCGTTCAGGCCCTTACCGATGTTCAGTGCATCACCGTTGATCAGGAAGCCATCGCCGACCATAACGTTCTGTCGGCCGAAGGAAACATCCACGCCGTCCTCTCCGAGCACCTCGAAGAGATTGCCCGAACGCCAGCCGAGATAGGCATCCTCGATCTTCGTGGTGCGCTCGGAGCCATCGGAGAAGCCCGCCGCGTCACCGTCGCCCCAACTCGCCGAGCTGAGCAGGGAGAAGGCGCCATAACTACTGCCCATGTTGCCCAGCCCCTGATCGAGACTCAGACCATACTTGACGTAGCCTTCGCGCCAGGACGAGCTGCCTTCCTGCAGGCGACCACTCGGCGCGTAGTTCTCACGGCTATGAAAAATGCCGAATGCGCCTTCGAGGCTGCCTTGCAGGTGCGTGTCGTCATCGGCATAGAGTTCGGCTGCAGCGGCCGGTAATGCGGTACCGATCAGCAAGGCAAGGGTGGACAGATGAAAGGATGGCAATTTGCGCATAACGGTCCCCAGTGTCATGAGTGGAGTTGGCGAAACTCGACGCTATGTCCTCTCCCCCTCGCGAACTTTCATCTGCCTGCCATTCATTTGCCGATGCCTGCCAGATCGTGCTGGGCAGTCGCCAGATGACTGGAGACTGGCAGGCAAATACAAGTTTCGTGCAGGCGCTTACAAGTCACGAGGCAGCGTTTTTAGGATCGTTGTGATGCCCATTCCCCAACATTCGCCTTCGGAGAAAGCCCGTATGTTCAGCATCCGCCCGGCCCGACCTTTGCAGCCTCCGAGGGCAACGCCTTGCATGCCCAAGAACAAGGAGAACTCCATGCGAACCCCCTGGATCATCCGGCAGACTGCCCTTGCCCTGGGTCTGTCCCTGGCAGGGCTCAGCGCCCATGCCGATCTGCCCAATGACACCATCGGCCAGGAAACTCTGCCTTTCCCCCCGTCACCTCATCGCGCCTATATCGTCGATGCCGAGTTCGAGAACCTGGTGACGGGCCGCATCACCGTGGTCGACCCCGAGAGCAAGCGCATGCTCGGCATGATCAGCACCGGTTTCGCAGCGCCCTCGACCCTGGGCCGTGACGGCAAGTACCTGTATACCGCCGACCTCTACTACTCGCGCGGCGTACGCGGCACCCGAACCGACGTACTCACTGCCTGGAACACCAGCACCCTGTCACCCGACTGGGAAGTGGTGATCCCCAGCAAGCGCGGCGTCATGCTGCCGGAGCCGCACGCACTGGGCACCAGCGCGGACGACCGCTTCGTCTACATCTACAACTTCACTCCATCCACCTCGGTCACGGTGGTCGACACCCAGGCCAGAAAAGTGGTCAGCGAGATCTCGATCCCGGGCTGCGTACTCAACTACCCGGTGGGCAAGCGTCGCTTCGCCTCGCTGTGCGGTGACGGCAACCTGCAGGTGGTGACGCTGAACGACGAAGGCCAGGAAACGGCCCGCAGCCACACCGCGTTCTTCGACCCCAACGCCGAGAAGCTGGTGGAACGCGCCTACGCCGTGGGCGACACCTACTACTTCGTCAGCACCACCGGCACCGTGCGCGCCGTGGACTTCTCCGGTGAACAACCGAAGATCATCCCGGCCTGGGAGCTGGTGACCGACGCTGCCGACAAAAAAGCCGGCTGGGCGCCCGGTGGCTGGCAGTTCGTCGCCGTGTCGCCGAAGCTCAACCGCCTCTACGCGCTGATGCACGACACCCATGAGTCGATGAAGTGGGAAGACCCGAGCCCGGTCATCTGGGTCTTCGACCTCAAGACGCACAAGCGCATCGGCACCCTGGAAGCCCCTGCCCCGGTCTGGAGCCTGCGCGCCACCACTGACGACAAGCCGCTGCTGCTCGGCGCCAACGTCACAGGTGGCCTGGAAGTCTTCGACCTGACCAGCGGCAAGCACAGTGGCACCGTGGAAAAGATCGCCAAGACCTCGATTTACGTCCTCAGCCACTGACGAGGTGCCGTCATGCAACCTGATCCGATCTTCGTCATTGCCGCCGCGCTTGCGGTAGCGGTGATCCTGGCCAGCGCCGCGACCCACAAGTTGCGTGCGCCGGCCCGCTTCGCCGGTCAGTTGGAGAACTACCAGCTACTGCCACAAGCCCTGGTGCGCCCGGTGGCACGGACGCTGCCCTGGCTCGAAGCGTTGCTGGCCTTCACCCTGCTGGTACCGGCAGGCCGCCACCTGGCGGCACTCGGCGCCGCAGCACTGCTCGCCGGTTACGCGCTGGCCATCGCCATCAACCTGTGGCGCGGCCGGCGTGACATCGACTGCGGTTGCGCCGGGCCGCAGCAGGATCAGCCGATCCGTCCGCTGCTGCTGGCACGCAATGCCGTTCTGGTGAGCCTGGCCCTGGTCGCCAGTCTTGCCCCACTGAGCCGCGACCAGGGCCTGTTCGACGGATTCGTCGTCATCGCCGCCAGCGCCGTGGCCCTGCTCATCTATGCCGCCGCTGATGGCCTGCTGGCCAACAGCCCCCGTCTGCTCAAACTCATCGGAAGGTGAATCATGGAAGCTCTGATCGTTTCTAACATCCTGTTGTGGTGCCTGCTGATCGCCCTGGCCTTCGCCGTCATGGGTCTGGTTCGTCAGATCGGCGTTCTGCACGGCCGCCTGGCGCCTGCCGGCGCGCTGATGGTCGACAAGGGCGTGGCCGTCAACGAGCCAGCCCCACAAGTGACCGCCGCCGACCGTAGCGGTCGCCCGGTCAACTTCGGCTATGCCGGCGAGAAGGCGCAACTGCTGTTCTTCCTCTCGCCGACCTGCCCGATCTGCAAATCGCTGCTGCCAGCGATCAAGTCCATCGCCAAGGAGCAGGCGCATCGCCTCGACGTGGTCTATGTCAGCGATGGCGACATGGACGCGCAGAAGGCGCTGATCGCCGAACACAAGCTGGAAGACGCGACTTACGTGGTCGGCCCGGAAGTGGGCATGACCTACCAGATCGGCAAGCTGCCCTACGCCGCCCTCATCGACAACGCCGGCGTGCTGCGCGCCAAGGGCCTGGTGAACTCCCGCGAGCACCTCGACAGCCTGTTCGAGACCGAGCACCTGGGCAGCGCCACCCTGCAGCAATACCTGCACAACAGCCAGCACGCCCACGGCGCGCACAACCACTGAGCCAGGGAGCCCTGACATGAAATTGCTAGACCGCCTGTTCGAACGCTCCACGCGCCATGTGGCCGACACCACCTCGCGGCGTAACTTCCTCGGTCGCCTCGGCTCGCTGATGGTGGCCGGTGCCGCCCTGCCCGTACTGCTGCCAATCGACCGTACCAGCAAGGCGCTGGCCGCCGAGGCCCCAAAAGCCGGTGATCCAGGGGATCCCAACAGCTGTGACTACTGGCGCTACTGCTCCATCGATGGCTTCCTCTGCAGTTGCTGCGGCGGCTCCGTCACTTCCTGCCCGCCGGGCACCGAGGTGTCACAGGTCAGCTGGATCGGCACCTGCCGCAACCCGGCTGACGGTAAGGACTACGTCATTTCCTACAACGATTGCTGCGGCAAGCACAGCTGCACCCAGTGCGCCTGCACCCGCAACGACAGCGAGGAGCCGCTGTACCGCCCCTTCAACAACAACGACATCAACTGGTGCCTGGCTGCCAAGTCGAACATCTACAACTGCACCATCGCCGTCATTCGCGGCGTCGCGATCTGAGTGGAGACGCCCCGCATGCGCGCGCTCATCATCGGACTGGCCTGCGCCATGGTCGCCCCCCTGGCCATGGCGCGGGCCATCCCAGATCCTAACCAGAAACACGCTCCGGGCAACGAGGCGCCACAAATGCCTATTGCCCAGGCCGGCTACAGCACACCAATCAACTACCAGTTGCAGTGTGCCGGTTGTCACCTCGGTGACGGTACGGGCTCGAAGGCCAATGACACGCCGAAGATGAAGGACTTCGTCGGAAACTTCCTCAAGGTCGAGGGGGGGCGTGAATTCCTGGTGCGCGTGCCGGGCATGTCGCAATCGGCGCTCAACGACGCGCAACTGGCCGATCTGCTCAACTGGCTGCTGCGCGAGGACGGCATGGCCGGCAAGAGCATGCCGGCTCATTACCAGCCCTACAGTGCCGAGGAAGTCGCCCGCCTGCGCAAGGTGAGCATGCTCAACCTGCCGGATACGCGCGCCCACCTGATCGAGCAGATGCGCGAACAGGGCATCGCGATCGATGACGGTATGAGCGACAAAGCACCCTGAGCCAATGGTCGGGCTGGCTGCATGAGAGACCAACTCTTATGCTGCACTCTTTTTGTGCGAGCCTGCCCGATGACTCTGTTCGATCTGCTGCTGTTGGCCCTCGCCGGTTTCGCCGCTGGGGGCATGAATGCCCTGGCCGGCGGCGGCACCTTCTTTTCCTTCCCTGCCCTGCTCGCCGCCGGCCTGCCGCCGGTGACGGCCAACGCCACCAACGCCGTGGCGCTGTGGCCGGCTAGCCTGGCCGGTGCCTGGGCCGCGCGCGCCTCGCTGCGGCCGTTGGGGCGTTATCTGATTCCACTGCTGTTGGCCGGGTTGGCCGGTGGCCTGCTCGGCGGTCTGTTACTGCTGGCCGGTGGCGACGATGTGTTCCGTGTGCTGATCCCCTGGTTATTGCTGGCAGCCACCGCCCTGTTCGCCGCCAGCCCCTGGCTGGGTCGCTGGCTGGCCGCACGGCGCAAGGAGTCAGAGCACCCGCCGCATACGCCTCTGTCGCTGGGCGCGCACATCAGCGTGTCGATCTATGGCGGCTACTTCGGCGCTGGCATGGGCATTCTGCAACTCGCCGCGTTCTCCATCGAAGGTCACCCGCTGGCCCGCGCCAATGCCCTGAAGAACCTGATCTCGGCCGTGATCTACAGCATCGCCACGCTGACCTTCATCATCGCCGGTCGGGTCAGCTGGTACGAGCTGGCCATTCTGCTGACCGGTGCCACACTCGGCGGCTATGCCGGCGGCGCGCTGGGCGAGAGACTGCCGCCGGCACTGCTGCGCAGCTTCGTCATCCTGGTGGGGAGCACGATGACCCTGTACTACTTCTGGAGCACTTACTTCTCTGCGTAATAAAGCGACTCCTTTGTAGGAGCGGCTGAAGCGGCATGCCGCCCAGCCGCTCCTACAAGCGCCTATCGATCAGCCCGCTGATTTGCCCGAGTGGCGCGCCTCTGCTAGTGTCGCGCGGTTTCCAAGCTGCCCGAGACCTGCCGCCATGGCCCGCAAGAAAGCCGCCCCCGACTTCGAACACTCCCTCGCCGAGCTGCAGGCTCTGGTCGAGCGCCTGGAGAGCGGCGAGCTGTCGCTGGAAGACTCGCTGACCGCCTTCGAACAGGGCATCGGCCTGACCCGCGAGTGCCAGGCCGCCCTGGCCCAGGCCGAGCAGAAGGTGCAGATCCTCCTCGAACGCGATGGAGAACTGCAGCCTGCTCCCTTCGAGGCAGGCGAGCCGACATGATCAAGGCGTACCAGACACGCTGCCAGGCGCGTGTCGACTCGGTGCTCGACCACCTCTTCCAACCGCCACGCGCCGAACTCGAACGCCTCTATCAGGCCATGCGCTACAGCGTGATGAACGGCGGCAAACGCGTACGCCCGCTGCTGGTCTATGCAGCCTGCGAAGCGCTGCAAGGCGATATCGAGCGCGCCGATGGCGCCGCCTGCGCCGTGGAGCTGATCCATGCCTACTCGCTGGTGCACGACGACCTGCCAGCCATGGACGACGATGACCTGCGCCGCGGCCAACCGACCACGCACAAGGCCTTCGACGAAGCCAGCGCCATCCTCGCCGGCGACGGCCTGCAGAGTCTGGCCTTCGAGGTGCTTGCCGACCGCCGCCGCAACCCGCACGACGCCGAGACGCGCCTGCAGATGATCAGCGCGCTTGGCGCCGCCGCCGGCCCCGCCGGCATGGTCGGCGGCCAGGCCATCGACCTCGGCTCGGTCGGCCTGCAGCTCGATCAGCAGGCGCTGGAAGTCATGCACCGGCACAAGACCGGCGCACTGATTGAGGCCAGCGTGCTGCTCGGCGCCCTGGCCAGCGGCAAGTCCGACGATCTCAGCCTCAAGGCCCTGCTGCAGTATGCCCGCGCTATCGGCCTGGCCTTCCAGGTGCAGGACGATATCCTCGACGTGGAAAGCGACACCGCCACGCTCGGCAAGACCCAGGGCAAGGACGAAGCCCACGACAAGCCCACCTATCCTGCCCTGCTCGGTCTCGACGCAGCCAAGCAGTACGCCATCGAGTTACGTGATCTGGCCCTGCATGCCTTGCGCCTGTTCGGCGACAGCGCCGAACCGCTGCGCGAGCTGGCGCGCTATATCGTCGAACGACGCAGCTAGGCCGTTCTTGTGGGAGCGGCTTCAGCCACGATGGCCGCCCCGCTCCATCATCATTTGCATCTATGTCGGCATGATCGCCGCATAAGGCTTGCTTTACCCCTGAGACCAGCCTCCTAAGATGGCTCCATAACGACAAGACGTCCGGAGCCGCCATGCCCTTTCCCGCCCTGCTGATCGCCAACCGTGGCGAGATCGCCATTCGCATCGCCCAGGCCTGTGCCGACCTAGGCATCCGCAGCGTTGCGGTGTACGCCGAAGACGACAGCACCTGCCTGCACACACGCAAGGCCGACCTGGCCGTGGCGCTGGTCGGTCGCGGTGTCGCGGCCTATCTGGACATGGATCAGCTCATCGCCATCGCCCGCGAACAGGGCTGCACGGCCATCCACCCCGGCTACGGTTTTCTCGCCGAGAACGCAGAATTCGCCCACCGTTGCCACAATGCCGGATTGACCTTCGTTGGGCCGACGCCAGAGACACTACAGCTGTTCGGCGACAAAGCCGCCGCCCGCGATCTCGCCGAGCGCTGCGACGTACCACTGGTGCCCGGTATCAACCAGGCGGTGACGCTGGAGCAGGCCGCCGCCTTCCTCGCCGAACACGGCAGCGTGATGATCAAGGCCCTGGCTGGTGGCGGCGGGCGCGGCATGCGTGCGGTGGACGAGCCAGCGCAACTGGCCGAGGCCTTCGCCCGCTGCGCCTCCGAGGCTCAGGGTGCCTTCGGCAGTGGCGCGCTGTACGTGGAAAAGCGCGTGCGCCGCGCCCGGCATATCGAAGTGCAGGTACTCGGTGACGGCAGCGGCGCGGTCAGCCACCTGTGGGAGCGCGACTGCAGCCTGCAGCGCCGCCACCAGAAGCTGGTAGAGATCGCGCCCAGCCCCGATCTGGATGCCGCCACCCGTGACGCCATCATCGCCAGCGCCCTGCGCCTGGCGGCCGAGGTGCAGTATCGCGGCATCGGCACCTTCGAATTCCTCCTCGACCTCGACCAGCCGGGGCGCTTCTATTTCATGGAGGCCAACCCGCGCGTGCAGGTGGAGCACACCGTTACCGAGCAGGTCACCGGCGTCGATCTGCTGCACACGCAACTGCACCTGGCCGCCGGCAGCAGCCTGGCCGAGCTGAACCTGCTCACGCCACCCACGCCGAACGGCTATGCCGTGCAGGTGCGTCTGAATCTGGAAACCCTGCTCGCCGATGGCAGCGCGCGCCCGGCCAGCGGCGTGCTCGGCGCTTACCAGCCGCCCTCCGGCCCGGGCCTGCGTGTGGATGGCTGCGGCTATGCCGGTTATGCCGTCAGCCCGGCCTACGACTCGCTGATCGCCAAGCTGATCGCCAGCGCCAGCGACTACCCCGGCGCCCTGCGCCGTGCCTACCGGGGGCTGTGCGAGTTCCGCCTCGACGGCGTGGCGAGCAACCTGCACCTGCTGCAGAACCTGCTGCAATGCGAGGCGGTGATCGCCAACCAGGTCGACACCACCTATGTCGAGCGGCATCTGAGCGAGCTGCTGGCTGCCCGCGAGCAGGCCCATCCACATCGCTACTTCGCCACTGACGCCTCGCTGCAAGGCGCCAGGGCCGCTGTCGACGCGCCGCCCGGCACCCTGGCGCTGAATGCGCCCAGCGCCGGCGTGCTGGTCAGCCTGGAGGTGGCCGAGGGCGATGCCGTGGCCGCTGGCCAGCGCATCGCCGTGCTGGAAGCGATGAAGATGGAATTCGAGGTCAAGGCCGAGCACAGCGGCATCGTCCGTGCGCTGGCCGTGGCCCCCGGTGACGCCATCGGTGAGGGCCAGCCGCTGGCGTTCCTGCAGCCTGCCGAGGTGGATGGCCTAGACACCCATGGCGAGCAGGCAGTCGACCTGGCGCATATCCGCGCCGACCTGGCCGAGGTGCTCGAGCGCCACGCACGCCTGACCGATGCACGTCGCCCCGAAGCTGTGGCGAAAAGGCGCAAGACCGGCCAGCGCACCGTAAGGGAAAATCTCGCGGACTTGCTCGATACCGACAGCTTCATCGAATACGGTGCCATGGCCCTGGCCGCCCAACGCCGGCGCCGTTCGCCCGAGGAACTGCTGGAGCTGAGCCCGGCCGATGGCCTGGTCGCCGGTATCGGCACGGTCAACGCCGCGAGCTTCGGTGCCGAGGCCGCGCGCTGCATGGCCATCGCCTACGACTACACGGTGTTCGCCGGCACCCAGGGAGTGATGAACCACAAGAAGACCGACCGCATGCTGGCCCTGGCCGAGCAGTGGCGCCTGCCCGTGGTGCTGTTCGCCGAAGGCGGCGGCGGGCGGCCGGGGGATACCGATTTCGTCGGCGTAGCCGGGCTGGACTGCCACACCTTCGTCGCCATGGCCAAACTCTCCGGCCTGGTGCCGACGGTGGGCGTCGCCTCCGGCCGCTGCTTCGCCGGCAACGCCGCGCTGCTCGGCTGCTGCGACGTGATCATCGCCACCCGCAATGCGAGCATCGGTATGGCTGGCCCGGCGATGATCGAAGGTGGCGGTCTCGGCAGTTTCACCCCCGAGCAGGTCGGCCCGACCAGCGTGCAAGGCCCCAACGGGGTGATCGATGTGCTGGTGGAAGACGAAGCCGCAGCAGTCGCCGTGGCCAAGCAATACCTGGGCTATTTCCAGGGCCCGGTGGCCGACTGGCAGTGCAGCGATCCCCGCGAGCTGCGCCATGTGATCCCGGAAAACCGCCTGCGCGTGTACGACATCCGCCAGGTGATCGAGCTGCTGGCCGACGACGGCAGCGTGCTGGAACTGCGCCGCCAGTTCGCCCCCGGCCTGGTCACCGCGCTGATTCGCATCGAAGGCAAGCCCTTCGGCCTGATCGCCAACAACCCCGCGCACCTGGGTGGCGCCATCGATGCCGTGGCCGGCGACAAGGCCGCGCGCTTCCTGCAACTGTGCGAGGCGCATGACCTGCCCATCGTCTCGCTGTGCGACACCCCCGGTTTCATGGTCGGCCCGGAGGCGGAGAAGCAGGCCACGGTGCGCCACGTCTCGCGCCTGTTCGTCACCGCCGCCAGCCTCACGGTGCCCTTCTTCACCCTGGTGCTGCGCAAGGGCTACGGCCTCGGCGCCCAGGCCATGGCGGCCGGCAGCTTCCATTCGCCGCTGTTCACCGCCGCCTGGCCCAGTGGCGAATTTGGCGCCATGGGCCTCGAAGGCGCGGTGCGTCTGGGTTTCGCCAAGGAGCTGGCGGCCCAGCCGGACGAGGCCGCGCGCCAGGCGCTGTTCGACAAGCTGGTGGCCAAGGCCTACGACAACGGCAAGGCGCTGAACATGGCCAGCTATCTTGAGATCGACGCAGTGATCGACCCGGCCGACAGCCGTGCCTGGCTGCTGCGCGGGCTCAATGCGGCGCCACGCCCGCCGCGACGCGACGGCAAGAAACGTCCCTTCATCGACACCTGGTAAACACCCATGCATATCGATCACCGCCTGCTCGCCGTCAACGGCATCGAACTCAGCCTGTACAGCGCCGGCCCCGAGCACGGCAAGCCGGTGTGGCTGCTGCATGGCTTTCCCGAATGCTGGTACGCCTGGCATCCGCAGATCGAGGCGCTGGCCGCCGCCGGCTATCGGGTGTTCGCCCCGGAAATGCGTGGCTATGGCGCCAGCAGCGCGCCAGCCGATCCGGCAGCCTATGACCTGCTCACCCTGTGCGGCGATATCCAGGCGGCGATGGACATGCTCGGCCAACGCGAAGTGGCGGTGGTCGGCCATGATTGGGGCGCGCCGGTGGCCTGGCACCTGGCGCTGCTGGAGCCCGAGCGGGTCAAGGCGCTCGGCGCGCTGTCGGTGCCCTTCGGTGGCCGCCCCAAACGCCCGGCCATCGAGATGATGCGCGAGGCCTACGCCGGGCGCTTCCACTATATCCTCTACTTCCAGCAACCGGGGCTGGCCGAGGCCGAGCTGGACGACGACATCGCCCGCAGCCTGCGCCTGCTGCTTGGTGGCCTCGGCGATGCCCTGCTGGCAGCGGACAAACCGGCCGATGCGCGGCTGTTCGATGGCATGCCGGACGACCTGCCGCTGCCGCCCTGGTGCAGCGAGGCGATGTTCGCCCACTACCTGCGCACCTTCGAGCGCCACGGCTTTCGCGGCGCACTGAACTGGTACCGCAACTTCGAGCGCAACTGGCAGCGCAGCGAGCCCCTGGCGGGTCTGCAAATCACGCAGCCAACACTGTTCCTGCTCGGGGAAAACGACCCGGTCGGCCGCTTCGAGGCACCGACGCTGAAACGCATGGGCGACAAGGTGCCGCACCTGGAACGCCACGACCTGCCCGGCGCCGGCCACTGGCTGCAGGCCGAATGCGGCGAGCGGGTCAGCGCCCTGCTGCTGGATTTCCTCGCACGCAACTACCGGTAACGCCGATGTGGTCAGCAGATTGGGCTGTTTTCCTGGCATCAGGTAAACTGCCGCATCTTTTACGCCTATAACGATTCGCCTGATGCCGACCACTTTCCACGAGATCCCCCGCGAGCGCCCGTTGACGCCGCTGCTCGACAGCGCCAACACGCCGGACGAACTGCGCCGCCTGGCCGAAGCGGACCTGGAAACCCTCGCTGACGAACTGCGCCAATACCTGCTCTACAGCGTTGGCCAGAGCGGCGGGCACTTCGGTGCCGGCCTCGGCGTGATCGAGCTGACCATCGCCCTGCACTACGTCTTCGACACCCCCGATGACCGCCTGGTGTGGGACGTCGGCCACCAGGCCTACCCGCACAAGATCCTCACCGGCCGTCGCGAGCGCATGGGCAGCCTGCGCCAGAAGGACGGCCTGGCCGCCTTCCCGCGGCGCAGCGAGAGCGAGTACGACACCTTCGGCGTCGGCCACTCCAGCACCAGCATCAGCGCAGCGCTGGGCATGGCCATCGCCGCCCGTCTGAAAGGCGAGAAGCGCAAGAGCGTAGCGGTGATCGGCGACGGCGCACTGACCGCCGGCATGGCCTTCGAAGCGCTCAACCACGCCACCGATGTCGGCGCCAACATGCTGGTGATTCTCAACGACAACGACATGTCGATCTCGAAGAATGTCGGCGGCCTGTCCAACTACCTGGCCAAGATCATCTCCAGCCGCACCTACGCCAGCATGCGCGAGGGCAGCAAGAAGATCCTCTCGCGCCTGCCCGGCGCCTGGGAAATCGCGCGCAAGGTCGAGGAACACGCCAAGGGCATGCTGGTGCCCGGCACCCTGTTCGAGGAGCTGGGCTGGAACTACGTCGGCCCCATCGACGGCCACGACTTGCCAACCCTGCTCGCGACGCTGCGCAATATGCGCGACCTCGACGGCCCGCAGTTCCTGCATGTGGTGACCAAGAAGGGCAAGGGTTTCGCCCCAGCCGAGGCCGACCCCATCGGCTACCACGCCATCACCAAGCTGGAGCCGGTAACGCCTGTCGCTGCACCGAAGAAGCCCAGCGGCCCGAAATACTCCAACGTGTTCGGCCAGTGGCTGTGCGACATGGCCGCAGCCGACAACCGCCTGGTCGGCATCACCCCGGCGATGAAGGAAGGCTCGGATTTGGTGGCCTTCAGCGAGCGCTTTCCCGATCGTTACTTCGACGTGGCGATTGCCGAGCAGCACGCCGTAACCCTGGCCGCCGGCATGGCCTGCGAAGGCGCCAAGCCAGTGGTAGCGATCTACTCCACCTTCCTCCAGCGCGCCTATGACCAACTGATTCACGACGTGGCCGTGCAGCACCTCGACGTGCTGTTCGCCATCGACCGCGCCGGCCTGGTCGGCGAAGACGGCCCGACCCACGCCGGCAGCTTCGACCTGTCCTACCTGCGCTGCATCCCCGGCATGCTGGTGATGACCCCGAGCGACGAGAACGAGTTGCGCCGCATGCTCACCACCGGCCACCTGTTCGACGGCCCGGCAGCGGTGCGCTACCCGCGTGGCACCGGCCCCAACGCGGCACTCGATGCCGGCCTGGAGCCGCTGGAGATCGGCAAGGCGGTCGTGCGTCGCCAGGGCAAGGGCGTCGCCCTGCTGGCCTTCGGCGTGCAACTGGCCGAAGCGCTGCGCGTAGGCGAAACGCTGGACGCCACGGTGGTCGACATGCGCTTCGTCAAACCGCTGGACGAAGCCCTGCTGCGCGAACTGGCAGGCAGCCACACGCTGCTGGTGACCATCGAGGAAAACAGCATCATGGGCGGCGCCGGCAGCGCGGTCAGCGAATTCTTCGCCGCCGAGAACCGCCAGGTGCCGATGCTGCACCTCGGCCTGCCCGACTACTACGTCGAGCACGCCAAGCCCAGCCAGATGCTCGCCGAATGCGGTCTCGACGAGGCCGGTATCGAACACGCGGTACGCGAACGCCTCGCCCACCTGCAGGCCTGATTTCACGCCCCTTTCGGCCCAATAGTTGCAGCGTGACTGGGCTACGCCAGACGGCAAGGATCGTCTGGCGACCGACAGGGGCGTAGTCATGCAGTTACGTAGTCACACGATGAATTTTCACGGCAGCGAACGACGCTGGCTGCCGTGGTTTGGCAAGACCGGCAAGCTGGCCATGCGCTGGTCTTGCCTGCTCAATGCCGGGCAGGCCGCGCAGGTCGAGAAGACCTTCAGTGGCCTGGCCAGAAGCCGCGTCGAACTTCTGGAAAACTGGGCGCGCCAGCACTGGCAGGCCCTGGAGCTGATCGCCGAGGGGCTGGTGGCCAGCTGGCCCAGCGCCAACCCGGAGCACCTCGAGCAGGCACGCCGCCACATGCCGGAAATCGCCGAGCTGTTCGTGGTCGATGCCAGTGGCATCATCCTCGCTTCCACCCATGCGCCACAGCAGGGCAAGCGCCATGACGCCAAGGCGCTCGCCGCCGGCCTGGAAGCACCGTTTCTGCTCGGCCCATACATCGACCCGCTCACCGCACAATTGCCGCCCACCACCTCGCAGTTCCACGACGCCGTGACGCTGATGTTCCATCAGCCTCTGCAACAGGCTGGCAAGCGCTTGGGTTGCCTCTGTGCGCGCATTCCCAACGATGTGATGAGCGACCTGATCCAGCGTGAAGCCGGCCATGTCTACCGCGACTCCGGCGACAACTACCTGTTCATGGTGGACAGCCGCTACGACCCGCAGATTGCCACCGGTACGGCGTTGTCGCGCTCGCGTTTCGAGGACGCCACCTTCAGCGGCGGAGACAACCTGAAACAGGGCATTCGCACCCCGTTCGGCACAGTTAAGGTGCAGAAACACACCGAATTCGAACTGCGCTTCACCGCTCCCGCCACCGGCGAGTTGCACCCGGGCGTGCGTGAGACCATCCGCCAGGGCAGCAATCTGTTCGTGCTCTACCCGGGCTACCCGGACTACCGCCACGTCCCGGTCATCGGCGCCGGCCAGACCCTGCAGATGCCCGGCTCGCCCGACACCTGGGGCCTGATGTGCGAAGGCGACCTGGAAGAGGTCTACCGCCAGCGCAGCCTCAGCTACAGCCTGTTCAGCCACCTGCTGCTGGGCCTGCTGGTACTGCTTGGCCTGCAATGGCAACTGCAGCAATGGCTACCGGCCTATTCCAGCGTGCTAGGGCTGGCCTGCACGGCACTGATGCTGCTGGCCTTCTGGACGTTCAGCCTGCGCCCACGCACGCGCAAGCTGCAGGCACTCTCCGAGTTTTTCCTCGACACCGCCGAATGCGGCGCCCCCCTGAGCAACCGTTTGCCTCTGCAGCGTTTCGCCAACGACGAGACCGGCGCTTTAGCCGGCTGGGTCAACAGCTTCGTCGACAAGATGGATCAGACCATGCAGGGCATCGTCGCAGCTGGCGGCGCCCTGCAGCACACCTCGGACAGCCTCGGAAAGACTTCCATGGCGGCCAGCCAATATGCGGCCCAGGGCCAGGCGGCCGCAGTCACCGCTGCGCGCGCCATGGTCGAGGTCAACCACAACATCGGTGAAGCCACGGAGCACATCCTCGACAGCGAGCGCGCCTCGCGCCTGGCCATGGAGATGACCCAACAGGGCAGCGCGGCAGTGCTGCAGAACGCACAGGATGTCGCGCAACTGGCCGAACGCATCGAACAATCCAGCGTCGCCCTGCAAGCACTCAACCGGCAGACCGAGGAGGTGCAGCACATCAGCGAATCGATCCGCAGCATCGCCGACCAGACCAACCTGCTGGCCCTCAATGCGGCCATCGAAGCGGCACGGGCCGGCGACAGCGGACGTGGCTTCGCCGTGGTCGCCGATGAAGTACGCAACCTGGCCCAGCGCACGGCTCAGGCCACCCAGGAAATCGCCAGCACGCTCAGTGGCGTGCGTCAGCAGACACTGGAAACCATGCACAGCATGCAGACCTGCCAGGAGGCCGCACGCCGCAGCGTCGACCGTTCCGACGAAGCCAATACCGCCCTGGCGCGTATCCACAGCGAAGTGGAGGGGATGCAACGGCGCCTTGGCCAGCTCAGCCAGAGCATGCAGGCGCAACTGGCGCAGGCCCGCGCAGTGAGCGAACAGGCCCAGGCCATCACCGGCGCCGCCGAGCGCAGCAGCCAGAGCGCCGCCGACACCCTGCAGACGGCCCAGGCTCTGGCGCAACTGGTGCTTGATCTGCACAAGACCGCCAGCCGCCTCAGCCGCCAGGAGCGCCCGCGCGAAAGCCCGGGCGTGCGCATGCGCTCGGCCAACGTGCAGCCGGCACTGGTGATGCGTTAGGGCACCTCTAAAAACGTAGGCGAGGTAGCCAGCGCAATACCGATGGCGGCCCCACAAAAACAGGCGAAAAACGCTCGGAGTCGCGTTCGACTTTACGCGCTGTAAATGAGCATTTTGACTGGGCTCGCACGCGAGCCTATTTCTAACGCAGCGATGGCAACGCAGGTAGTTTTTAGAAGTGCCCGTTAGGGCTCAGGCGAGCTGGCGAGGAATGCGGTAAAGCAGGTGGATGACGACGCTGGAGAAGGTCAGCAGCACCAGCGGTACCGCTTCGAGGCCGGCGAAGACCGCCAGCGCGGCGATCCAGGCCGGGGCGGCGGCACCGAGCAGCGCGCGCAGGCGCACGCGGTCGAGTTCCAGCCAGGCTGCCGGCTCATCGGCCGTATCGAGCGCCTTGCCCGTGGCGATCAGGGCACGCTTGTAGGCATGGAACAGGGGCAGGCTGATGAACATCGAGGCCATGCCGGCGACGAACAGTGGCATGGCCAGCACACTGCGCTCGCCATCGCCGAACAACAGGTTGAAGACCAGCACCGGGGCCACGGCAACAGCCAGTTGCCGCCACCAGGCCAAAGCCAGGCGGCGCTTGACCTGAGCCCGCGTCACACGGCCTCCTCAGCCTCGCCCTGGTGCAGGTTGCCGAGCATGTGCCCGAGCTTGCCGGCCTTGGTCGCGAGGTATCTGCGATTGTGCGGGTTCTGCCCCACCTGCAGTGGTTTGCGCTCGGCCACACACAGGCCGAAGCCTTCCAGGGCCTTCACCTTGCGTGGATTGTTGGTCATCAGCTTGAGGCTGTTGATGCCCAGGTGCTCGAGCATGGGCAGGCAGATGGCGTAATCACGCTGGTCGGCCCCGAAGCCCAGGCGCTCGTTGGCCTCGACGGTATCGGCGCCACCATCCTGCAGCTCATAGGCGCGGATCTTGTTCAGCAAGCCGATGCCACGGCCCTCCTGGCGCAGGTACAGCAATACCCCCCGCCCTTCTTCGGAGATGGCCTGCAACGCGGCTTCGAGCTGCGCACCGCAGTCGCAGCGCAGGCTGAACAGGGCGTCACCGGTCAGGCACTCGGAGTGCAGGCGACCCAGTACCGGCTTGCCATCGGCCACATCGCCGAAGGTCAGGGCGACGTGTTCCTTGCCGGTCGCCTCGTCGAGAAAACCGTGCATGGTGAACACGCCGAAAGGCGTAGGCAGTTGGGAGGCGGCGACGAAGACGACGGACACCGGATGCTCCTGGCAGTGAATACGAAACGGGCCGGCATTGTAGCAGCAGGCCCCGTCGGCGGGTCAGTCAGAATTGCCGATCATCGGCATCGAAACAGCCAATAACGGCCTCAAAGCTTGGACTCCAGCACCAGCATGCCCTGCTCCTCGCGCCAGCCCACGCGACTCATGAAGCTCATGCCGAGCAGGGCTTCGGCGGGCGCACCGCCCTCCAGCACCACGGCCTCGACACCCAGCACCTCGATGTCGCCGATCTTCACCCGATCCAGGCTGACCCGCCAGCCACGCGCATTACCGCTGGCCGTGCTCACCGTCAGCGGTTGCCCTTTGACGCGAAAGTCGATGCCCAGGCGACGCGCCTGGCCTTCATTGAGGGCAACCGACGTGGCACCGGTATCGACCAGGAACGGTACGCTCTGGCCGTTGATCGAACCGGTGATCCAGTAGTGGCCGCCCGGCCCCTTGGCAATGCTCAGGCGTTTCTTAACCGGTTCGGCAAAGCCGCTGCTGTACTCACGGCTGAGGGGATAGAGACGCTCGACGCCATCGACACGCAGGATCGCGCCCTGCTTGTCGACCCGTACGACCATGACATCGCCAGGGCCGCTCTGGCCCTCGCGAACCAGCTTGCGCTGGCCGTCGACATTGATCACGGCCGCCCCCGGGAACAACCCGACGACCTGCACCTGAGAGGCCGGACATGCGGCCGCTACGCCCAGCAGAGAAAGGGCGAGGATGGCACGACGCAACATGGACACAGCCTCCTGACTCAGAACGGATAGGGTTGTTGCCAGCGCTCGAAGATCGGCCGCAGCTCGCCACTGGCGACCAGCAGCTCCATGCGCTGGTCGAAGGTCGCAGCCAGTTGACGGCCGCGCGAGGTCGCGGAGAAGCCAAGGAACAGCGGCAGATCGGTCAGCCGGGTCACGTGATAGCGCTCGGGCTGCTGGGCATCGCCCAGCACATCCGTGACCTCGGTGATCGAGTCGACATAGAAGTCGGCATAGCCGAGATCGAGCATACCGAGGATACCGCCTCGCCGCCGCACTTCCCGGTAATCGCGCACACCGGGCAGATATTCCTGAAATCCGTAACCGTGTATCCAGGCCAGGCGATAGCGGCCGAGCGTATCCAGGGTCGGTTCAGGCTTGCTCTTGAGCCCCAGCGCGACGATATGGTCATTGTCGTAGTGCCACTTGGGGTAGATCACGTTCTCCACTTCGTCACGGTAGGAGCCAACCCAGGCGTCGGCCTCGCCGCGCTGCACCAGACCGATCGAACGGGTGTAGGGCTCGCTCTGAATGCGCAGGCGCACGCCAGCAGGCTCGAACACCTTGCGCAGTACGTCCCAGGCCAGACCACTGCCATCCGCGTTGCTGTAATCGCGCCAGACCTCGCTTACGAGGTGGATATCCTTCGGCGGCTCGCTCGTGTGCGCCAGGGGCGCCAGGCAGAGGCACAGCAGCGGGATCAGCCAGCGACGCTTCATGACCTAGAACCCCAGCAAAGAACCATAGCGGGCCCAGCCCCAGACCAGCCCCTGCATGGCCAGCCAGGCGAACACACCGGCGATCACGTCATCGAGCATGATGCCGACACCGCCATGCACATGCCGGTCGATCCAGCGAATCGGCCAGGGTTTAACGATGTCGAACAGGCGGAACATGAGGAAACCGGCCAATAGCCAGCCCCAGCCCTCGGGCACCAGCCACAGGGTGATCCACATGCCGACCATCTCGTCCCAGACGATGCCCTCGTGGTCGTGCACGCGCAGGTCATCGGCGACCTTGCCGCACAGCCAGAAGCCGAACAGCATGGTCACGCCGAGCATCAGCCAGTAGCCCCAGTCCGGCAGCATCTGCCACAGCGGCACGAAGGGCAGCGCCACCAGCGAGCCCCAGGTACCTGGCGCCTTGGGCAGGGTGCCGGAGCCGAAGCCGAAGGCGAGAAAATGCCAGGGGTTGCGCCATACCGAGGGCGGTACGTATTCGGCGGGAACCTGGTTGGGGTGATCGGTCACACGCACTCCGCTCTGTCAGAAATGTTGGTAGCCGCCACGCGGCACTTCGATAGCCTGCCCCGCCGCATCCAGCAGCTGCACACCTTGCCCGGCCAGCACCTGGCCGATCATACGCACTTCGGGCCACTGTGCCTGAACGGCAGACAAGCGTTCGGGCGGCACGGTAAAGGCTAGACGGTAGTCGTCGCCACCGGACAAGGCGCAGGCTAACGCGTGTTCATGACCGGCCAGCGCACACAAGGCGGCAGACAGCGGAACACGGGCGGCCTCGATCTGCAGGGCGACGCCGGAGGCCTTGGCGATATGCCCGCAATCGGCCAACAGGCCATCGGAAATATCCAGAGCCGCCGTCGCCAGACCACGCAATGCCTGGCCCAGCGCCAATTGCGGCGTGGGCGACCAGTAACGCGCGAGCAAGGGCTCGGCAATCTCGGCAACTGCCTGGCGCTGGCCCAGCACCAGCGGCAAGGCGCCAGCGGCATCGCCCAGCTCACCGCCCACGCAAAGCAGATCGCCCACTCGGGCGCCAGCACGGGTCAGCGCCTGCCCAGCCGGCACCCGGCCGAATACCGTAAGGGTCATGCTCAGCGGGCCGCGGGTGGTATCGCCACCGACCAGCGCCAGCGTGCAGGCTGCTGCCATCTGCTGCAGGCCCTTGGCAAAGGCCTCCAGCCAGGCGGCATTGGCCTGGTCGAGGGTCAGCGCGAGGGTGAAGGCCATCGGCGTCGCACCCATGGCGGCCAGATCACTGGCTGAAACTGCCAGGGCCCGCTGGCCCAGCAGAAAGGGATCGCAAGCGGTAGGAAAATGCACCCCCGCCACCAGGGTGTCGGTAGACACCGCCAGTTGCTCAGCGGGCGGCAACGCCAGCAGTGCACAATCGTCACCGATGCCCCGCACCACGCCGTCACCACCCTGCGCGCAGGGGGCAGCGGCGAAGTAACGCTGGATCAGCTCGAACTCACCCACGGGCCATGCCTGTCGCCTGGAGTGTCGGACTCAACGCTTGTTGGCGCCGACTTCCGCTGCACGCAGCTTGGGCGCCAGCTTGTCCAGTACGCCGTTGACGAACTTGTGCCCGTCGGTGGCGCCGAACACCTTGGCCAGCTCGATGCCCTCGTTGATCACGACCTTGTAAGGCACGTCGACACGGTTCATCAGCTCATAGGTGGACAGGCGCAGGATCGACAGTTCGACCGGATCCATGTCTTCCAGCGGACGATCGAGTAGGGGTGCGAAGGCTGCGTCCAGCTCGGTCTTGTTGCGCGGCACACCGTGCAGGATCTCGTGGAAGTAGGCCCCGTCGACCTTGCTGAAATCGTTGTCGACGCGGAACTGCGCTTCGATCTCGTTCAGCGGCTGCCCGGCGATATGCCAGGAGTACAGGGCCTGCATGGCCAGGGTACGGGCTTCGCGACGAGCGAGAATCTTGCCGCTGGGGCCTTTCTTGGCCGGCTGGCCGTTGCCGGAATTGCTCACTTGGCCTCCAACTGCGCCAGCAGGCTGACCATTTCCAGAGCAGACAGCGCCGCTTCGGCACCCTTATTACCCGCCTTGGTGCCGGAACGTTCGATGGCTTGCTCGATGGAGTCGACGGTCAGTACACCGAAGGCGACCGGTACGCCGTATTCCATGGAGACCTGGGCCAGGCCCTTGGTGCACTCGCCGGCCACGTACTCGAAGTGCGGAGTGCCGCCACGGATGACCGCGCCGAGGGCGATGATCGCCGCGTACTCGCCACGCTGGGCGACTTTCTGGGTAACCAGCGGAATTTCGAAGGCACCCGGCGCACGGATGATGGTGATGTCGCTTTCCTGCACGCCATGGCGCACCAGGGCGTCGATGGCGCCGCTGACCAGGCTCTCGACGACGAAGCTGTTGAAACGGCCTACCACCAGGGCGTATTTGCCCTGCGGGGCGATGAAGGTACCTTCGATGGTCTTCAGGGTCATGACGGGTCTCACATGGGTTAAAGAGCCGGGGCGGTTTGGCCCCGAAAAATAAATTCATTCGGTCACGTAGCCCGGATGCAATCCGGGGCCACTGTGCCGATCTTCCCGGATTGCATCCGGGCTACATGCTTTTGCTCCCCTCTCCCATTTATGGCAGAGGGGCCGAGGGAGAGGGTTCGGCGTAGGCCATAACACCCTCTCCCGCCCTTCAGGCACCCTCTCCCATGAATGGGAGAGGGCCATCAGCTTTGGCCCTTCGGGCCGCTTTTAGTCAGCCGGCAGGTATTCTACAACCTCGAGATCGAAGCCGGATATCGCGTTGAACTTCATCGGCGAACTCATCAGGCGCATCTTGCGCACACCTAGGTCACGCAGAATCTGCGAACCAGCACCCACCGTACTGTAGGTGGCTGGCGTGCTCGGCTGCTGACGCCCCAGCAAGGACAGCAACTCCGGCCCTGTCAGCGGGTTGCCGAGCAACAGCACCACGCCGCTGCCAGCCTTGGCCACCTCGGCCATGGCCGCGCGCATGCTCCAGCGCCCCGGCTGGTTGACCAGGAACAGATCGCGCAGCGGATCCATGTTGTGCACCCGCACCAGGGTCGGTTCTTCGGCGCAGAGCGTGCCCAGGATCAGCGCCATGTGCGCGGTGTCTTCCACCGCGTCGCGGTAGGTTACCAGGTTGAATTGACCCAGCTCGGTATCTAGCGGCTGCTCGCTGATGCGCTCGACGGTGCGCTCGTGGATCAGGCGGTAGTGGATCAGGTCGGCGATGGTGCCGATCTTCAACCCATGCTGCTCGGCGAATTTCTCCAGCTCCGGGCGACGGGCCATGGTGCCGTCGTCGTTCATGATCTCGCAGATCACCCCGCTCGGCTCGAAACCGCCCATGCGCGCCAGGTCGCAGGCCGCTTCGGTATGGCCGGCGCGGGCCAACACGCCGCCCGGCTGCGCCATCAACGGGAAGATATGGCCCGGGCTGACGATGTCGGCGGCCACGGCATTACGCGCCACGGCGGCCTGCACGGTGCGCGCGCGGTCGGCGGCGGAGATGCCGGTGGTCACGCCCTCGGCGGCCTCGATGGAGACGGTGAACTTGGTGCCGAAACCGGAACCGTTGCGCGGCGCCATCAGCGGCAGGTTGAGCAGCTCGCAGCGCTCGCGGGTCATCGGCATGCAGATCAGGCCACGGGCGAAGCGGGCCATGAAATTGATGTGCTCGGCGGTGACGCATTCGGAGGCGATGATGATGTCGCCTTCGTTCTCGCGATCCTCGTCATCCATGAGGATGACCATCTTGCCGGCGCGGATGTCTTCGATCAGTTCTTCAGCGGTGTTGAGCGCCATCAGGGCGTCTCCTCAATTCTTCAGGTAGCCGTGTTCGGCGAGAAAGCTTTCGGTGAGGCCCGAGGCCTTGGGCTCGGCGGCCTTGTCACCGAGCAGCAGGCGCTCCAGGTAACGCGCCAGCAGGTCGACCTCGAGGTTGACCTTACGCCCGGCCTGGTAGTCGACCATGATTGTCTCGGCCAGGGTGTGCGGCACGATGGTCAGCTCGAACTCGGCGCCATCGATGGCGTTGACCGTCAGGCTGGTGCCGTCGACAGTGATCGAGCCCTTGTGCGCGATGTACTTGGCCAGCTCACGCGGGGCGCGCACCTTGAATTGCACGGCACGAGCGTTGTCGGCGCGCGAGACGATCTCGCCGACGCCATCGACGTGGCCGCTGACCAGGTGCCCGCCAAGGCGGCTGGTGGGCGTCAGGGCTTTCTCCAGGTTCACGGCACTGCCGGGCTTGAGGTCGACGAAGGCGGTACGCGCCAGCGTTTCGCGGCTGACATCGGCCCAGAAGCCGTCGCCAGGCAGCTCAACGGCCGTCAGGCACACGCCGTTGACGGCAATGCTGTCGCCGAGTTTGACGTCGCCCAGATCGAGTTTGCCGGTGGCCACGTAGACACGTACGTCGCCGCCCTTGGGCGTCATGGCACGGATGCTGCCGATGGCTTCGATTATGCCGGTGAACATGCGTCCTCCGAACCTCGCTTGAAGATGATGCACAGCATGGATGAACTCCTGTTTTGGTCAAAAACAGGGCAAATGCCGATCGATAGGGATTTCACGGGCAGGCACAGGCCACCCGAGGAGGGAATCCCGCTCTCTCTTTATCCGGACTATACCGTCGGCCCCGGAATCGCACCGGGTCTGCTTGACCTCGCGCGGCAGGTGCCGTGGCGAGCGCTCGCGGGCTAGGCAGAAGCTGCCATCACCGCCGGTGGGGAATCGCACCCCGCCCTGAGAACGTTGCGGCCAATCGATTGGCCGCGTGGCGTTTTACCATATTTATCGCTGTGGCGCATGGTGCCAGCAGCGGCTACTAGCGGCGATGTCGCGCATGCCCATGCGCTTGCCGGATCTCGGGCGGCGTTGCGCTTCATTCGCGATCCTGGCGGTGCCGACGTCAGCCCTCTTCGCGGATAAATCCGCTCCCACCAACAGAGCTAACTGCGCGCCTTGGGCACCGCGGTGATTTGCCAATCCTCGCCCACCGCGCGGATATCGAGAATCTGCAGCTCGGGCGCTTCGGCCATACGGTTGAGCGGCAGGTCGAGCAAGGGGCGCGCGCTGGAGCCAAGCAGTTTCGGCGCCATGAAGATGCGGAACTCGTCGACCAACCCGGCGCGCGCGAAGGCGCCGGCCAGGCGCGGCCCGGCCTCGACCAGCACCTCGTTGGCGCCACGCCCGGCCAGTTCGCGCAGCAGCTTGCGCAGGTCGACATGGCCATTGCTGCCCGGCACGGCCAGCAACTCATGGCCGTCGGCAAGATAGCGGTCACGTGCGGCCGCCGCCGCACAGGTCGCCACCAGCGCCGGGCCGGCCTGGAAGAAGGCTTTATCCAACGGCACGCGCAAACGTCCGTCGACCAATACGCGCAGTGGCGGACGGCGCTGCGCCAGGGCGGTCAGCTCGGCGCCGAGGCCCAGCTCGTCCGGGCGCACGGTCAAGCGCGCATCATCGGCCAGTACCGTGTCGGCGCCACTCAGCACCACGCTGGCGCGGGCGCGCAGGCGCTGCACCTCGGCACGTGCGGCCGGACCGGTGATCCACTGACTCTCGCCGCTGGCCATGGCAGTGCGCCCGTCCAGGCTCATCGCCAGCTTGACCCGCACGAACGGCAGCCCCTGCTCCATGCGCTTGATGAAGCCGGCATTGAGCGTACGCGCCTCGCTTTCCAGCACGCCGCTGCTGACCTCGATGCCTGCGTCCCTGAGGCGCTGCAGGCCGTTGCCAGCCACCTGTGGGTTGGGATCCTGCATGGCCGCGACCACACGGCTGACACCGGCTGCGATCAGGCCATCGGCGCAAGGCGGCGTGCGCCCATGATGGCTGCAGGGCTCCAGGGTGACATAGGCCGTGGCGCCGCGCGCCTTGTCGCCGGCCTGGCGCAGCGCGTGCACTTCTGCATGCGGCTCACCGGCACGGGCATGCCAGCCTTCGCCGACGATCTGTCCGTCACGGACGATGACGCAGCCGACACGCGGATTGGGATGGGTGGAATACAGGCCTTTGCGCGCCAGCTTGAGGGCGCGCGCCATATACAGCTGATCGCGCTCGCTCATCGGCTTTTCGACGGCTCGCGCGCCAGACGCTCGATCTCTTCACGGAACTCGTTGAGATCCTGAAAGCGCCGGTAGACCGAAGCGAAGCGGATATAGGCCACTTCATCGAGCTTGCTCAGCTCGGTCATCACCAGCTCACCGAGCACAAGCGACTTCACCTCGCGCTCACCGGTGGCGCGCAGTTGCTGCTTGATGCGGGCGATGGCCTCTTCCAGGCGCTCGACACTCACCGGGCGCTTTTCCAGCGCACGCTGCATACCGGCGCGCAGCTTCTCCTCGTCGAAGGGCTGGCGGCTGCCGTCCTGCTTGATCAGGCGCGGCATGACCAGTTCGGCGGTTTCGAAGGTGGTGAAACGCTCACCGCAGGCCACGCACTCGCGGCGGCGGCGTACCTGATCGCCCTCGGCAACCAGGCGCGAATCGATGACTTTGGTGTCGTTGGCGGCGCAGAACGGACAGTGCATGGAAAAATGCTGGCAAATGGCGGCAAAGGCGCCATGGTAGCGCATAGAAGCGGCAAGACAAATTAAGCTATACCCGCACACCCCAGAGCCGAAAACGCCATGATTCGATACCTGCCCGTCCTCCTTCTCCCTCTGCTTGGCGCCTGCTCCAGCGCCCCTGAGACGCCCCCAGCTGCAGCAGCGGCGCCAGCCACGCCCCTACAGACGCCGGTTGCACCGCAGCCTGGCCTGCACGGGCAACTGCTCGGCGTGGCCCAGGGCGCCGACGTCGATCTGGCGCTGCTGGCCGTCGATCTGCGTGGCCGCCCCCAGCAACTGCTGGGCCAGGTACGCCTGAGAGGTGACGGCGAACCGCTGTCGTTCCACCTGCCCTTCGTCAGCGACATGCCACCTGCCGGCCAGCGTCTCGAACTGCGTGGTCGCGTCAGCCAGTCCGGGCGCCTGGTGCAGCGCCTGCCCGCGCGCACCATCGCCAACCTGAACGACCAGGATCTCGGCCAACTGCAACTGGTACCGGCACCATGAATGCACCGCAGCACCTGCAGGACGCCTTGAGCGAACTGCTTGGCGATGCCCGCCTGGTCGCCGAACCCCTTCCGGATACTGATATCGCTCTGTGGCTGATCGACGCCAGCAATATGGATCGTGCGTTCAACCCCGAGGAAACCCGGCGCATCCTCGAAGAACCGCCGTACTGGTGCTTCTGCTGGGCCAGCGGCCTGGTGCTGGCGCGCTGGCTGGCCGAGCGCCCCAAATGGGTACGCGGCAAACGCGTGCTGGATTTTGGCGCAGGTTCAGGCGTGGCGGCCATCGCTGCGGCCAGGGCCGGCGCCGCCGAAGTGGTGGCCTGCGACCTCGATCCGCAGGCCCTGGCGGCCTGCCGCGCCAATGCCGAGCTGAACGGAGTGACGCTGAACTACTCGGCGGACTTCTTCGCCGAAGCCGATCGTTTCGACCTGATTCTGGTGGCCGACGTGCTCTACGACCGCGCCAACCTACCGCTGCTGGATCATTTTCTCAGCCGTGGCCGCGAGGCGCTGGTGGCCGATTCACGGGTCAAGGATTTCCAGCATCCCCTGTACCAGCGCATGGCCCTGCTCGATGGCTGCACCTGGCCGGATCTGGCCGAGCCCGCCGAATTCCGCGAAGTCAGCCTGTATCACGCCGTGCGCCCCTTGTAACCGCGCGGCACTGCCCGCATTAATAGTCCATTGCCCTGCCTTTCGAGACCGACCATGAGCGCCTCTCCCTACATCTTCGACATCTCCGGCACCGCCAACTTCGAGCAACTGGTGATCGAGAACTCCTTCCACAAGCCGGTACTGGTGGATTTCTGGGCCGAATGGTGCGCGCCGTGCAAGGCGCTGATGCCGATGCTGGCGAAGATCACCGAGGAATACGCCGGCGAGCTGCTGCTGGCCAAGGTCAACTGCGATATCGAGCAGGACATCGTCATGCGCTTCGGCATTCGCAGCCTGCCGACCGTGGTGCTGTTCAAGGACGGCCAACCGGTGGACGGCTTCGCCGGTGCTCAGCCGGAAGCGGCGATTCGCGAGATGCTCAAGCCACATGTCGCCGAGCCGGCGCCAGCCGCTGCCGACCCGATGGAAGCCGCTCAGGCGCTGTTCGCTGAAGGTCGCTTCGCCGACGCCGAAGCGCTGCTCAAGCAAATCCTGACCGAAGACAACGAGAACGGTGCGGCGCTGATCCTTTACGCCCGCTGCCTGGCCGAGCGCGGGGAACTGGGCGAAGCCCAGGTGGTGCTCGATGCGGTGAAAGGCGACGAACACAAGCAGGCCCTGGCCGGCGCCAAGGCGCAACTGACCTTCCTGCGCCAGGCCGCCGACTTGCCCGACGCGGCCACCCTGAAGAGCCGCCTGGCGCAGAATGCCGAGGACGACGAAGCAGTTTACCAACTGGCCGTGCAGCAACTGGCGCGCCAGCAGTACGAAGCCGCGCTGGACGCCCTGCTCAAACTGTTCGTGCGTAACCGCAGCTATCAGGAAGGCCTGCCGCACAAGACCCTGTTGCAGATCTTCGACCTGCTCGGCAACGACCACCCGCTGGTCACCACCTACCGCCGCAAGCTGTATCAGGCGATCTATTAAGAGCGGCTACAGGTCTCAGATAAAAGCCAGAGCGGATCGGTATGCCGACCGCTCGTAGGGCGGACTCAGGAGCGCCAGCGAACAGTCCGCCGCCTGCACCGCAACTCACGCCCAACACGCCCCTCAACGGCGTACTGCTTCCGATCGGCTCGAACTCCGGCACGCTCTAGGATATGAAGCCCTCTTAGCCTGCGGCCTATGGCTGCCCCTGCCAGTGATAGATCGGCGCATCCACGCCGGTCTCCATACGGATCTGTTCGCAATGCCGCAAGCGCACCAGCAGACGCTTGCCGGCCGCGTCACCGCCAGCCAGAGCGGACAATTGCGTCAACAGCCTCGGGCCTTCGATCTGCCCGGCATCACGCACCAGTTGTAGCGCGGTCTGCCACAGGCCATCGCTCGCAACCGCCGGAGCCGCCGCTGTAGCGACGTCACCGGACTGCGGCGCGCTCTGTAGCGCTTGCGCCAGCTGTGCCCAATCCTCGCGCTCCAGTTCCAGCGTCAGGTCGACAGGCCAGTCGCCTATGCGTCCACGTATTCGCACCATGATTGCCCTCCAGTCGTGGCGCGCATGCTCCCACGAGCTGAACGAAGCGCCAAGTCGCACTGGTCAGCCGCACAAAAAAGTTGTTATAACGTAACGCTCAACTTCAACCGTCACGGAGCCACTCATGCGCCGCCTACTGCTCGCCCTCCCCTTCGCCCTGCTGCCCCTGGCCGTCGCCCAGGCTCATGACGATCACGACCATGAACACGGCAGCCTCGGCGCGCACGAGCATGGCGTGGCCAGCCTCAACGTGGCCCTCGACGGTCAGAACCTGGAACTGCAGGTCGACAGCCCGGCGATGAACTTCGTCGGCTTCGAGCATGCCGCCAAGAGCGATGCGGACAAGGCCAAAGTCGCCGCTGCCAAGGCCGAGCTGGAGAAACCCATCGAGCTATTCGGCCTGGCCGCTGGCGCCTGCCAGGTGACCAAGCAGGAACTGGAAAGCCCGCTGTTCGGTGGCCAGGCTCATCACGACGATGATGCCGATGAACACGAGCATGAGCATGAGCATGAGCATGAGCATGCCGACGATGACGAGCACGAGCACGAGCACAGTGATATCGAAGCCAGCTACCAGCTCTCCTGCAAGCAGGTCGACGCACTCAAGCAACTGGATCTGAGCGAGCTGTTCAAGCGCTTCCCCGCGACTCACAAGGTCAACGTGCAACTGATCGGCCCGAGCGGCCAGCAAGGCGCCGAACTCAGCGCCGCGCAACCGCGCCTGAGCTTCTGACGCCTACCGCCCCTGGCACGCCTGCGTGCCAGGGCTGCAGGACGCGGTTTCGCGCTGAATAACTGCGTAATATCCCTGCACCTGTCAGATGCAGCGCCATCCAAGACGTCCAATGAGTGTGCAATGAGTTCAGCCCTGATCGAACTGTCCGACCTCGGTTTCGCCTGGCCTGGCCAGCCCGAGTTACTCGACATCCCCGCCTTCACCCTGGGACAGGGCGAAACCCTGTTCCTCAAAGGCCCCAGCGGTAGCGGCAAGACCACCCTGCTGGGCCTGCTCGGCGGCGTGCAGAAGGCCCAGCGCGGCCATATCCGCCTGCTCGGCCAGGATCTGGCCGCGCTCTCAGCCAGCGCCCGTGATCGCTTTCGCGTCGACCACACCGGCTACATCTTCCAGCAGTTCAACCTGCTGCCCTTTCTCTCGGTGCGCGAGAACGTCGAGCTGCCCTGCCGCTTCTCGCAGGCACGGGCGCAGCGGGCGATCCAGCGCCATGGCAGCGTCGACGCGGCAGCCACCGGCCTGCTTGAGCACCTGGGCCTGCGCGCCGATTTGCTCGAACGCCGCGCCGACAGCCTGTCCATCGGCCAGCAACAGCGTGTTGCCGCTGCCCGCGCACTGATCGGCCAGCCGGAGCTGGTGATTGCCGACGAGCCCACCTCGGCGCTGGATGCCGACGCCCGCGAGGCCTTCCTGCAATTACTCTTCGCCGAATGCCGCGGTGCCGGCGCCAGCTTGCTGTTCGTCAGTCACGACCAGAGCCTGGCCACCCTGTTCGACCGCAGCCTATCGCTGGCCGAACTCAACCGCGCCGCCAAGCCTGTCGAGGTCTGAGATGCACCTTCTGCGTATCGCCCTGGCCAGCCTGGCCAACCGTCGTTTCACCGCGCTGCTCACGGTGTTCGCCATCGCCCTGTCGGTCTGCCTGCTGCTGGCCGTCGAGCGCGTGCGTACCGAGGCACGTGCCAGCTTCGCCAACACCATCAGCGGCACCGACCTGATCGTCGGTGCCCGCTCCGGCAGCGTGAATCTGCTGCTGTACTCGGTGTTCCGCATCGGCAACGCCACCAACAACATCCGCTGGGACAGCTTCGAGCACTTCGCTAATCACCGGCAGGTGAAGTGGGCCATCCCCATCTCCCTCGGCGACTCGCACCGCGGCTACCGGGTGATGGGCACCAGCACCGCCTATTTCGAACATTACCGCTACGCCCGCACCCAGGCGCTGAAGCTGGCCCAGGGCCGGCCGTTCGCCGACGATCCATTCGAGGTAGTGCTCGGCGCCGAAGTCGCCAGCGCCCTGGGCTATGGCCTGGGGCAAAAGATCGTCCTGGCCCATGGTGTCTCCACCATCAGCCTGGTGCAGCACGACGACAAACCCTTCACCGTGGTCGGCATCCTCGAACGCACCGGCACACCGGTGGATCGCACCCTGCACATCTCGCTGGCCGGTATGGAGGCGTTGCACATCGACTGGCAGAACGGCATGCCAGCCCGAGGCGATGCGCGCGTCAGCGCCGATCAGGCCCGCGCCATGGATCTGCAGCCCAAACAGATCACCGCCTTCATGCTCGGCCTCAATAGCAAAATCGCCACCTTCAGCCTGCAGCGCGAGATCAACGAGTTCCGTGGCGAACCGCTGCTGGCGATCCTCCCCGGCGTGGCCCTGCAGGAGCTGTGGAGCCTGATGGGCACGGCCGAGCAGGCGCTGTTCGTGGTCTCGCTGTTCGTCGTGCTGACCGGCCTGATCGGCATGCTCACGGCGATTCTCACCAGCCTCAACGAACGTCGCCGGGAAATGGCCATCCTGCGTTCGGTGGGCGCACGCCCCTGGCATATCGCCAGCCTGCTGGTGCTGGAGGCCTTCGCCCTGGCTCTGGCCGGCGTGGCCTTCGGTCTGGCCTTGCTCTACCTGGGCATCGCCGGGGCACAGGGCTTCGTGCAGGCCAACTACGGCCTATATCTGGCGCTGAGCGCACCGACCCGCTACGAATGGACGCTGCTCGGCGGCATCCTGCTGGCCGCCCTGCTGATGGGCAGCGTGCCGGCCTGGCGCGCCTACCGACAGTCGCTGGCCGACGGCCTGTCGATCCGTCTGTAAGGCAATAACGGAGCGCCTCGCGTAGACTGCGCGGGCGCTCCTGCAACGAGGTATTCCATGTCCCGCCGCCTGCTCGCCACCCTGCTGCTGACGCTGTGCCTGCCGCTGTCCGCCGCCGAGGTGCGTGAACTGAACTGGTCCGATCTGATTCCCCCGGACGCCCCGCCAGAGAAGGTCGATCCCACGCCCATCCACGATCTCTCGCAACTGGCCAACACCCTCTCCGAGTCTGGCCCTGCAGCCACTCAGCAGTCGCCCGCAGCGCCCGTGGTCAAGGCACTCAATGGTCAGCACATCAAGCTGCCCGGCTACATCGTGCCGCTGGACGTGACCGACGAAGGCCGCGTCACCGAGTTTCTCCTGGTGCCCTACTTCGGCGCCTGCATCCACGTACCGCCACCGCCGTCCAACCAGATCGTGCACGTCACCAGCGAGCTGGGCGTGATGCTCGATGCGCTGTACCAGCCGTTCTGGGTCGAAGGTGTGGTGAAGGTAGAACACATGAGCAGCGAACTGGCGGAGGTCGGCTACCAGATGGAAGCGGACAAGATCTACGTCTACGAACTGCCCGACAGTTGAATCTTGCCGCGACCGACAGTGACTGACAAAACGCCACACCACTCCACGCCGATCTATTGAGCCAGGTCAAAAAGCGAATTGTTGCGTGGCTTAGCATTGATTCCAGCCAAGACACTCGACTCGACTGGAGTTCGCTATGTACAAGTCACTGTTCACTGCCTCACTGCTCGCCCTCGCTGTCGCCGCTCCCGTGGCACAGGCTCACCAGGCCGGCGATATCCTCATCCGTGCCGGTGCCATCACCGTCAATCCGGACGCCGACTCCTCCAGCGTCAAGGTCGACCGCGGCGGCCTGGCCGGCACCAACCTGGGCGGCAAGGCAACCATGAGCAGCGACACTCAGTTGGGCCTGAACTTCGCCTACATGATGACTGATCACCTGGGTATCGAACTGCTCGCCGCCACACCGTTCGAGCATGACGTGAAGATCAAGGGCACCGTGCTCGATGCTGCCAATGGCAAGCTGGGTACTCTCAAGCACCTGCCGCCGACCCTGAGCCTGGTGTACTACCCGCTCGACGCCAAGTCGGCCTTCCAGCCGTACGTGGGCGCCGGCATCAACTACACCTGGATCTATGACGAGCACGTCGGCAGCGCTGCCAGCGCCAACGGTTTCGACAACTTCCGCGCCAAGAACTCCTGGGGCCTGGCCTGGCAGGTAGGTGCCGACTACATGCTGACCGACAACCTGCTGATCAACGCCCAGGTGCGCTACATCGACATCGACACCACCGCCTATGTCGACAACACCGCTCTCGGCGTGCGCGCCAAAGTGGACGTGGATGTCGACCCGTACGTGTACATGGTCGGCCTGGGCTACAAGTTCTAAGAACCTGTTCATGATCTGCTGCGCGTCGGCCCTACTGCGTTAAAAACAGGCTCGGACTGCTCATTTACAGCTCGTAAACTCCGCGTCCTCGCCTGTTTTTGCCTTGTATGGCTCTAGCTCGCGAGATCGTGAACAGGCTCTAAGCCACCCGAAAACCAAGAAGCCGGCAATCGCCGGCTTCTTGCATTCTGGGTGCAGGCTTTGGCGTCAAAGGCCTAGCAGGCGCGCCAGTCCTTCACGCAGCGGCGTCTGCAGCGGCAAGCGATATTGCGTACTGAGCCGGGTGATATCGGCACGCGAATGGCGGATATCACCGGCACGCGGTGGCAGATGCGTCACCGCCGGCAACCCGCCACACAACGCACCGATCTCGGCAAGCAACTGCTTGAGGCTGACCGCCTGGCTCCAGCCAACATTCACCGGCAGCGGTTCGACCTGCTCGGCGGTCAGCGCCTGCTGCAAGAGTGCCACCAGATCGCCGACGTAGAAAAAGTCGCGGGTCTGCTCGCCGTCGCCGAACACGCTGATCGGCAGGCCTTGCTGCGCGCGCTGGGTGAAGATGCTGATAACGCCGGAGTACGGCGAGGACGGATCCTGACGCGGCCCGAAGATATTGAAGAAGCGGAACACCGCCGGCTCCAGACCGTGCTGGCGGCGATAGAAGTCCAGGTAATGCTCGCTGGCCAGCTTGTCCGCCGCGTAGGGCGTCAGCGGCGCCTTGGCGGTATCCTCATCGATAGCGCAGCCTTCCCCATTGTTGCCATACACCGCGGCGCTGGAGGCGAACAGCACGCGGCGTACGCCGTGACGACGCATGGCCTCGCAGACGTTCAGGGTGCCAATGAAATTGCTCTGGTGCGTCGCCACCGGATCATCCACCGACGCCTGCACCGAAGCGACCGCCGCCAGGTGCGCCACAGCATCGCAGCCGGCCATGGCCTGCTCGACCTGAGCGGCATCCGCCACGTCCCCCTCGATGAACTGCAGTTGCGGGTTGGCCAACGGCAGATTTTCGCGCTTGCCCATGGACAGGTTGTCCAGCACACGCACGCGATTGCCAGCGGCCAGCAAGGCATCGACCAGATGCGAACCGATGAAGCCGGCACCGCCGGTTACGAGAATCTCAGCCATGGCGGTAATAGTGATCCAGCAGGCTCGGCAGACCGGAGCGCCAGGCACGCGGCTTGATACCGAAGGTATGGAAGATTTTCTTGCAGGCGAGCACGGCATGCTGCGGCTCATCTGCGGCGTCCGGGCGAGCCGCATGTGCCTGCGCCAATACTTCGCCGACGAGGTTGCTGCGGTAGTGGCGCGCTTCGCTGAGCACGGCCTGGCCAAGACTCAGCGAGGTGCTGGCCTCATGCCCGCCGTAGTGATAAGTGCCCCATAGCGGCGACTCGCAATCGAGCTGCTTGAGCACGGCCAGGATGATCCGCGCCGCATCGTCCACGGGTGTCGGGTTGCCCCGCCGATCATCGGCCAGGCACAGCGCCTCGCCCTGCTCGGCGCGCTGCAGAAAGCGTCCGAGCAGGCCCTCACGACTGTCGTCGAGCAGCCAGCCGAAGCGCAGCAGCACGTGTCGCGGGCAGATCGCCCGGACGCTCTGCTCCAGACGCCACAACGCCTGGCCACGCAGACCAAGCGGTACGGGTTCTTCCTTCTCGCTGTAGGCAGTGGCGCGAGCGCCGTCGAACACGCGGTAGCTGGAGGGTTGCAGCAGCAGGATGCCGTGATGCTGGCAGAGCTCTGCCAGGCGTTCGACCGCACGCTCCTGGGTCTGCAGGCGCTGCTCAGCAACCGACTCGGCCTGGAACCAGTCGAAGTAGTAAGCCAGGTTGACCAGCGCATCCGGCCGGGTGTCGTCGAGCAGTTCGGTGAGGTTGGCGGCGTTCCAGCCGCCTTCCGGCGGACGAGGCGCCAGGAAGCCGATGTCTTCCTCGGCACCGAGACGGATCAGCGCTTGCCCCAGGGCACTACCGCCGCCCAGCAGCATCAGGCGCATACGCATGGTGGTTCGGGTGACTCCAGAATTGTTCTGCCGGCCGGTGTGGCGGCGATGATGGTCGATATTCTGCTGGTTTTACCGGGTGGCGTCACCCTGCAATCGCGCGTTGCCCAGGATCGACGGCAGCTTCGCCGGCCTGATCGAAGGCCTGCTGCGCCTGAGCGATCCTGGCGACGTTGCACTCGATCCAGTGGTCGATGGCGCGAATCGGCTCGCTGAGCGAATGGCCCAGCGGCGTCAGCGAATATTCCACCCGTGGCGGCACTTCAGCGTAAGCCTGTCTGGAAACCAGGCCGAAACGTTCGAGGCGGCGAATCGTCTGGATCAGCATCTTTTCCGAAATGCCCTCGACACGGCGGCGCAACTCGGCGGTGCGCAAGGTGCCCCCATGCGCCAACGCGTGAATCAGCAGCAGCGACCATTTGTCAGCAATCACCGCGAGAATATGGCGCGCAGGGCAAACGCCGCTGAATACATTGCCAGGGCAAGCGTCATCGGACATCGAAGCGGCTCCAATACTTACCAAAAGGTTGGTACTTGTCGAAATGAAAGCAAAGAGTAAGCTCTTTCGCGTCCATCCTCCACCCACGCACTCAAGGAATCTCGCATGAAGCTGTACTACAAAGCTGGCGCCTGCTCGCTCTCGCCGCATATCGCCCTGCGCGAAGCCGGAATTGAATTCGAGATGGAAGCCGTCGACCTGCAGACCAAGCGTACCGCCTCGGGCGCCGACTTCACCCAGATCAACGGCAAGGGCTATATCCCCGCGCTGGTACTGGACAATGGCAAGGTGCTGACCGAAGGCGCGGCCATCGTCCAATACATCGCCGACCTCAAGCCCGAGAGCGGCCTGGCCCCGGCCAATGGCAGCGAGGCCCGCTACGAACTGCAAAGCTTGCTGAGCTATATCTCCAGCGAACTGCACAAACCCATGGGCAGCCTGTTCAACCCGGCGCAGAGCCAGGACTGGAAAGCGGCGGCGCAGGCCCTGCTGAGCAAGCGCCTGGACTGGCTGGTTGGTGAACTCGGCGAGCGCGAGTACCTGCTTGGTGATCGCTTCAGCGTGGCCGACGGCTACCTGTTCACCGTGCTGGGCTGGGCCGGCCTGGTCGGCTTCTCCCTCGACCCGTGGCCGAGCCTGCAGGCCTACCGCGCCCGCATTGGCGCCCGCCCGAAAGTGGTCGAAGCACTGAAGGCCGAAGGCCTGATCTGAGGCTAAAAAGAAAACCCCGAGCTAGCTCGGGGTTTTCGTATCGGCTCGAGCGCTTAGAACGGAATATCGTCGTCGAAGCTGTCGTAGTCCGGTGCCGGCTGCTGAGATTGTTGCGGCGCAGGGCGCTCCTGACGCGGGGCCGACTGTTGCGGCTCACGCTGCGGCGCCGGACGCGACTGACGCGGCGCACCGCCTTCATCGCCACCCGGACGGCCACCGAGCAGTTGCATCTGGCCGTTGATGTCCACCACGATCTCGGTGGTGTAACGATCCTGACCATCCTGGCCCTGCCACTTGCGCGTGCGCAGGCTGCCTTCGACATACACCTGCGAGCCCTTGCGCAGGTATTCACCGGCGATTTCCGCCAGACGCCCGAAGAACACCACGCGGTGCCATTCGGTACGTTCCTGCTGCTGACCGGTCTGCTTGTCCTTCCAGCTCTCGGAGGTGGCCAGGGTGATGTTGGTCACGGCGTTGCCGTTGGGCATGTAGCGAGTTTCCGGGTCGCCACCGACGTTACCCACCAGAATGACTTTGTTAACCCCACGGGCCATAACGTTCTCCTACTAGGCTTGGCACGCCGCCGGTGCTGCCGTGATCAGGCGCTCCAGAGACGTGCGATCCAATTGTTGGGTATCCACTTTGATATAGATGGCCGCTTCATCGACCACCACGATGGCGTCCGCCACACCTGGCGTCGCCTTCAGGCGTTCGACCAGTCCGACATCGGCCAGTGCCGCAGCATCGAGCGGCAGGCGCAGGCTGGTTACATACGGCGGTTCGCGCATAGTAACAGCAATGGCCAGCCAAATCGCACAGAGCAGGGCGCAACCGATGAACACACCGTTCAGACCGACATGCTGGTACAACCAGCCGCCAAGGATGCCACCCAAAGCGGCGCCGAGGAACTGGCTGGTGGAGTAGACGCCCATCGCCGTGCCCTTGCCACCGGCCGGCGCCACCTTGCTGACCAGCGACGGCAGCGAGGCTTCGAGCAGGTTGAAGGCGGTGAAGAACACCACGATGCCCACCACCAGCATCCGCAGACTGTGGCCCAGCATGACGAAATACAGTTCGCAGGCCAGCAGCACCGCCACCGCCCCCTGCAGCACGCGCTTCATCTGGCGTTTCTTCTCGCCGTAGATGATGAACGGCACCATGCCGAAGAAGCCGACCAGCAGCGCGGTGAGATAGACCCACCAATGCTGCTCCTTGGGCAGACCGCCCTGCTCCACCAGCGCCAGTGGCAAGGCCACGAAGCTGGCCATGAGCACGGCGTGCAGCGCCAGGATGGCGAAATCCAGGCGTAGCAGGTCGGCATGCCGCAGAGTCGGCCACAGCGCTTGCGCCGCCACGCCGGACTCACGGTGCTGCAACGGCCCGGCACTCTTCGGCACGATGCCGGCGACGATGACGATACCCAGCAGCGCCATGCCCGCCGTCACCCAGAACAGGCCCGACAGGCCAAACGCGCGCGTCAGCAGCGGGCCGACCACCATGGCCACGGCGAACGACAGGCCAATGCTCATGCCGATCATGGCCATGGCCTTGGTGCGGTGCTGTTCACGGGTCAGATCCGACAGCAGCGCCATCACGGCCGCCGAGATGGCACCGGCGCCCTGCAACACCCGCCCGGCGATCACGCCCCAGATCGAGTCGGCATTGGCCGCCAGCACGCTGCCGGCGACGAAGATCAGCAGCCCGACATAGATCACCGGTCGTCGGCCGATGCGATCGCTGATGATGCCGAAGGGAATCTGCAGCACGGCCTGGGTCAGGCCGTAGGCGCCGATGGCCAGACCGATCAGTGCCGGGGTGCTGCCGGCCAGATCCATGCCATAGGTGGCCAGTACCGGCAGCACCATGAACATGCCCAGCATGCGGAAGGCGAACACCAAGGCCAGACCACCGGCAGCGCGCGTCTCGCTGCCACTCATGCGGTCGCTATGGGAATCGTGCATGAAAAATGCCCCATGAAAATCAGCCGCGGATTCTAGCAGCCCTCACAGCGCCGATACAGGCACGCACTTTGCCGCAGGGCGCCACCTACCTCTATACTCGACCGTTTTCCGCTCGCCGGGCGCAGCCAAGGCTCGCCGCCTGAACAATCTGGCGAGACCGTAGAAGCAAGCAGCGCATGCTCACGCGACGGCCTCAGGCCGCTGCTCCAGAGCAACGCAGAAACACTCAAGGACGACGCCCAGACTTGCAGCGAAGCGACGGCAATGCAAACCGCTTTTAGAGGTTTTTCCGTGGACAAGATTCTGATTCGTGGCGCCCGCACCCATAACCTCAAGAACATCGACCTGACCCTGCCACGCGACAAGCTGATCGTGATCACCGGCCTGTCCGGCTCCGGCAAGTCGTCGCTGGCCTTCGACACGCTCTACGCAGAAGGGCAGCGCCGTTACGTCGAATCGCTGTCGGCCTATGCCCGGCAGTTTCTGTCGATGATGGAAAAGCCCGACGTCGATACCATCGAGGGGCTTTCCCCAGCGATTTCCATCGAACAGAAATCCACCTCGCACAACCCGCGCTCGACCGTCGGCACCATCACCGAGATCTACGACTACCTGCGTCTGCTCTATGCCCGCGTCGGCACACCGCGTTGCCCGGATCACGACGTCCCGCTGGAGGCGCAGACCGTCAGCCAGATGGTCGATCAGGTGCTGGCCCTGCCGGAAGGACGCAAGCTGATGCTCCTCGCCCCGGTCATCCGCGAACGCAAGGGCGAGCACCTGTCAGTGTTCGAGGAACTGCGCGCGCAGGGCTTCGTCCGCGCCCGGGTCAACGGCAAGCTGCATGAGCTGGACGAGCTGCCCAAGCTGGACAAGCAGAAGAAGCACAGCATCGATGTGGTGGTGGATCGCTTCAAGGTGCGCGAAGACCTGCAGCAGCGCCTGGCCGAATCCTTCGAGACCGCCCTCGGTCTAGCCGACGGCATCGCCCTGATCGCCCCGATGGATGACGAAGAAGGCGAAGAAATCATCTTCTCCGCGCGCTTCGCCTGCCCGCACTGCGGCCATTCGATCAGCGAGCTGGAGCCCAAGCTGTTCTCCTTCAACAACCCGGCCGGCGCCTGCCCGACCTGCGACGGCCTGGGCGTCAAGCAGTTCTTCGACGTCAAGCGCCTGGTCAACGGCGAGCTGACCCTGGCCGAAGGTGCCATTCGCGGCTGGGATCGACGCAACGTCTACTACTTCCAGATGCTCGGCTCACTGGCCAGCCACTATGGCTTCAGCCTGGAAGTGCCGTTCGACGAGCTGGCCGCCGAGCACCAGAAGGTCATCCTGTTCGGCAGCGGCACGCAGAACGTCGACTTCAAGTACCTCAATGATCGTGGCGACATCGTCAAGCGCTCGCACCCGTTCGAGGGCATCGTGCCTAATCTCGAGCGCCGCTACCGCGAAACCGAGTCGACCAGCGTGCGCGAGGAACTGGCTAAGTTCCTCAGCACGCAGCCCTGCCCCGATTGCCGTGGCACCCGCCTGCGTCGCGAAGCACGACACGTCTGGGTCGGCGAGAAGACCCTGCCGGCGGTCACCGGCCTGCCGGTGGGCGATGCCTGCGACTACTTCGGCGAACTGCACCTGACCGGCCGACGCGGCGAGATTGCCGAGAAGATCCTCAAGGAAATTCGCGAGCGCCTGCAGTTCCTGGTCAACGTCGGCCTCGACTACCTGACCCTCGACCGCAGCGCCGACACCCTGTCCGGCGGCGAGGCGCAGCGCATCCGTCTGGCCAGCCAGATCGGTGCTGGTCTGGTTGGCGTCATGTACATCCTCGACGAGCCGTCCATCGGCCTGCATCAGCGCGATAACGAGCGCCTGCTGGGCACCCTCACCCACCTGCGCAACCTGGGCAATACAGTGATCGTGGTCGAACATGACGAGGACGCCATTCGCCTGGCCGATTATGTGGTGGATATCGGCCCTGGCGCTGGCGTACACGGCGGGCAGATCGTCTCCCAGGGCACACCGGACGAGGTGATGGCCGACCCGCAGTCCTTGACCGGCAGCTACCTGTCCGGACGCAAGAAGATCCAGTACCCGGCCACACGCACCCCGCGCGACAAGAAAAAGTCGCTGAAGCTCAAAGGCGCGCGCGGCAACAACCTGCGCAATGTCGACCTGGAGATCCCGGTCGGTCTGCTTACCTGCATCACCGGGGTGTCCGGCTCGGGCAAGTCGACGCTGATCAACAACACCCTGTTCCCGATCACCGCCACCGCGCTCAACGGTGCCACCACCCTGGAAGTGGCAGCGCACGACTCGTTCGACGGCCTGCAGCACCTGGACAAGGTGGTGGACATCGACCAAAGCCCGATCGGCCGCACGCCACGCTCCAACCCGGCTACCTACACCGGCCTGTTCACGCCGATCCGCGAGCTGTTCGCCGGCGTGCCGGAGTCCCGCTCGCGCGGCTACGGTCCGGGCCGCTTCAGCTTCAACGTCAAAGGCGGGCGCTGCGAGGCGTGCCAGGGCGACGGCGTGATCAAGGTGGAGATGCACTTTTTGCCGGACATCTACGTGCCCTGCGATGTGTGCAAAGGCAAGCGCTACAACCGCGAAACCCTGGAAGTGAAGTACAAGGGCAAGAGCATCACCGAGGTGCTCGACATGACCATCGAAGACGCCCGTGCCTTCTTCGATGCCGTGCCCGCCATCGCGCGCAAACTGCAAACGCTGATGGACGTCGGCCTGTCCTATATCAAGCTGGGGCAGAGCGCGACGACGTTGTCCGGCGGTGAGGCGCAGCGCGTCAAGCTCAGTCGTGAGCTGAGCAAACGCGACACCGGCAAGACCCTGTACATCCTCGATGAACCAACCACCGGCCTGCACTTCGCCGATATCCAGCAACTGCTCGACGTGCTGCACCGCCTGCGCGACCACGGCAACACCGTGGTGGTGATCGAGCACAACCTGGATGTGATCAAGACCGCCGACTGGCTGGTCGATCTCGGCCCGGAAGGCGGCTCCAAGGGCGGCATGATCATCGCCACCGGTACGCCGGAAGAGGTGGCGGCCAACCCGGCGTCGCACACCGGGCACTTCCTCAAGCCGTTGCTGGAACGCGACCGCGCCTGAAACGAAAGAGCCCCGCACATGCGGGGCTCTTTTTTGGCAGGTCAGCTCACATCTGACTCTGCAGGTACTTCTCCAGCCCCAGCTTGTCGATCAGCTGTAGCTGAATCTCCAGCCAGTAGGCATGGTCTTCCTCGGTGTCCTTCAACTGAGCGAGGAGGATGTCACGGCTCTGGTAGTCCTGATGCTTCTCGCAGAGCTCGATGCCCTTGCTCAGGGCCGCGCGCACTTCGTACTCCAGCGCCAGATCCAGCTTCAGCGCCTCGGGCACGGTCTGGCCGAATTTGAAGGCATTGGGCGCCATGTCCGGCACGCCTTCGAGGAAGATGATGCGCTTGAGCAACGCATCGGCGTGCTCGGTTTCTTCTTCCATCTCGTGATTGATGCGCTCGTAGAGCTTGCTGAAGCCCCAATCCTCATAGAGCCGCGAGTGGATGAAATACTGGTCGCGGGCGGCCAGTTCACCCTTGAGCAGGTGTTTGAGGTAATCGATGACTTCGGTATGGCCTTTCATGCCGGCGATCCTTGTTGCATTCATGAGCAGGCTGTAATGCTCCGCCTCACGCCGGAATCGGTCAAGCAAAAGCACAACGCCTCCACGAAGGAGGCGTTGCGGTTCACTGACGCACCCGAGGTGCGTGGCTCAGTTTCAGGCCAGGTCGAAACGATCCAGGTTCATCACCTTGTCCCAGGCGGCGACGAAGTCCTTGACCAGCTTTTCCTTGCCATCAGCACTGGCATATACCTCGGCATAGGCACGCAGGATCGCGTTGGAGCCGAATACCAGGTCGTTGCGCGTCGCGGTGTGCTTTACTGCGCCAGTCTTGCGGTCACGCCCTTCGAACAACTCGCTGGAGCTATCGGTAGCCTTCCACTCGGTTCCCATATCCAGCAGGTTGACGAAGAAGTCGTTGGACAGCACGCCGACCTGGTTGGTGAACACGCCATGCTGGCTGCCATCATGGTTGGCGCCCAGCACACGCAGACCACCCACTAGCGCGGTCAGCTCTGGCGCAGTCAGGGTCAGCATCTGCGCCTTGTCGACCAGCATCGCTTCGGTCGGCACGCCCAGGTTGCCCTTGCTGTAGTTGCGGAAGCCATCGGCAACCGGCTCCAGCACATCGAAGGACTCCACGTCGGTCTGATCCTGACGTGCATCGACGCGGCCAGCAGCGAACGGCACGTCCACCGCCACACCGGCAGCCTTGGCTGCCAGCTCGACACCAACATTACCGGCGAGCACGATTACATCGGCCAACGACGCCTTGCCGGAGGCCTGCTGGATCGCCGCCAACGTCGGCAGCACCTTGATCGCCCGTTGGTTGACGGCCCAATCCTTCTGCGGCGCCAGAGCCAGACGCGCACCGTTGGCACCACCACGCTTGTCACCACCGCGGAAGGTGGAGGCCGAAGCCCAGGCCACGGACACCAGATCACCGACAGACAAGCCGGAAGCGGCGATCTTCGCCTTCAGGTCAGCGATATCGGCAGCGCTCGGATTATGCGTGGCAGCCGGCAGCGGGTCTTGCCAGAGCAGATCCTCTTTCGGTACTTCCGGGCCCAGGTAACGCGCCTTCGGCCCCATATCGCGGTGCGTCAGCTTGTACCAGGCGCGGGCGAATGCATCGGCAAAGGCCTGCGGATCATCATGGAAGCGTTTGGAGATCTTGCCGAACTCCGGGTCGAAACGCAGGGTCAGGTCGGTGGTGAGCATGGTCGGCTTGTGGAACCTGCCCGGCACATGAGCGTCCGGAATGATCTCCGGTGCATCCTTGGCCACCCACTGCTTGGCACCAGCCGGCGAATGGGTCAGCTCCCACTCGAAACCGAACAGGTTCTCGAAGAAGTTGTTGCTCCACTGCGCTGGCGTCTTCGTCCAGGTCACTTCCAGGCCACTGGAAACGGTGTCCTTGCCGAAGCCGCTGCCGAAGTTGCTGGCCCAACCCAGACCTTGCGCCTCGATCGGTGCTGCCTCAGGCTCGGGGCCCTTGTGCGACTCAGGCGCGGCACCGTGGCACTTGCCGAAGGTGTGACCGCCGGCGATCAGCGCGACGATTTCCTCGTCGTCCATGGCCATGCGGTAGAAGGTGGCGCGAATGTCCTTGGCTGCAGCCAGGTAATCGCCGCTGGCATTCGGGCCTTCCGGGTTCACATAGATCAGGCCCATGTGGGTAGCGCCAAACGGAGCGGTCAGCTCACGCTCGTCGTTGACCCGCTTGGGATCGACGCCCAGCCAGGCGACCTCGGCGCCCCAGTTGACGTCCTGATCCGGTTCCCACACGTCTTCACGGCCACCCGCGAAACCGAAGGTACGGAAGCCCATGGACTCCAGCGCAACGTTACCGGCGAGAATGTACAGGTCAGCCCAGGAGATCGACTGGCCATACTTCTGCTTGATCGGCCACAGCAGGCGACGCGACTTGTCGATATTGACGTTATCCGGCCAGGAGTTGAGCGGCGCGAAGCGCTGCTGGCCACGACCACCACCGCCACGGCCATCAGTGGTCCGATAGGTGCCGGCGGAGTGCCAGGCCATACGGATGAACTGCGGGCCGTAGTGGCCGAAGTCTGCCGGCCACCAGTCCTGGCTATCGGTCATCAGCTTGACCAGGTCGGCCTTGAGCGCCTTGTAGTCGAGCTTCTTGAAGGCTTCGGCGTAGTTGAACTTCTCGCCCAACGGATTGGATCGATCCGAGTGCTGATTGAGCAAATCGACACGCAGTTGATTCGGCCACCAATCCTTGTTGGTCGTACCGCCACCCGCGACGTGATTGAACGGACATTTACCTTGGTTCGACATGCTTCTCTCCTTCTCCTCATCGGGTCAGTCGCAGCTTGTGCGACCAACGATGGGACAAGCCTAGACGCGCTTCGCTTAGCGAACCAATTCATCAAGCGTAACGGCTCGATAGTAAATTTCTTTCGTGAGCCCAAACCTCATGCCGAGGCCAGAGCCTGCCTGCATATACACCGGCAGCAGCAATCGCATCGGCAAATTTCAGGCAACAAAAAACCGGGCACTAGGCCCGGTTCTTCGTACAACCAGCAACTTACTCGGCAGCTTCTACCGAACCGCCGACCGGACGGTCGACCAGTTCAACGTAAGCCATCGGAGCGTTGTCGCCAGCGCGGAAACCGCACTTGAGGATGCGCAGGTAGCCGCCGTTACGGGTGGCGTAGCGCTTGCCCAGATCGTTGAACAGTTTGCCAACGATGGCTTTCGAACGGGTACGGTCGAAGGCCAGACGACGGTTAGCAACGCTGTCTTCCTTGGCCAGGGTGATCAGCGGCTCGGCAACGCGACGCAGTTCCTTGGCTTTCGGCAGGGTAGTTTTGATCAGCTCGTGCTCGAACAGCGAGACCGCCATGTTCTGGAACATGGCCTTGCGGTGAGCGCTGGTGCGGCTGAGGTGACGGCCACTTTTACGATGACGCATGGTTCAATTCCTTACCAAACTTGTTCGTTCGGTGATGATGACGATCAGGCAGTCGCCTTGTCGTCTTTCTTCAGACTTGCCGGCGGCCAGTTATCGAGGCGCATACCGAGGGACAGACCACGAGAAGCCAGAACGTCCTTGATTTCGGTCAGGGACTTCTTGCCCAGGTTCGGAGTTTTCAACAGCTCTACTTCGGTGCGCTGAATCAGATCGCCGATGTAGTAGATGTTCTCCGCCTTCAGGCAGTTGGCCGAACGAACAGTCAGCTCCAGGTCATCGACCGGGCGCAGCAGGATCGGATCGATCTCGTCTTCCTGCTCGACCACGACCGGCTCGCTGTCACCTTTGAGATCCACGAACGCGGCCAGCTGCTGTTGCAGGATGGTCGCGGCACGACGGATGGCCTCTTCAGGATCGAGGGTGCCATTGGTCTCCAGATCGAGAACCAGCTTGTCCAGGTTGGTACGCTGCTCGACGCGGGCGTTCTCCACCACGTAGGCAACCCGGCGAACTGGGCTGAACGAAGCATCGAGCTGCAAGCGACCAATGCTGCGGCTCTCGTCTTCGTCGCTCTGACGCGCATCAGCCGGCTCATAGCCGCGGCCACGGGCCACGGTGAGCTTCATGTTGAGCGCGCCATTGTCGGCCAGGTTGGCGATTACGTGGTCGCCGTTGACGATTTCGACATCGTGATCCAGCTGAATATCGGCAGCGGTAACGACGCCCGGGCCCTTCTTGGACAGAGTCAGGGTCACTTCGTCACGACCGTGCAGCTTGATGGCCAGACCTTTCAGGTTCAGGAGGATCTCGATGACATCTTCCTGAACACCTTCGATCGCGGAGTACTCATGGAGTACGCCATCGATCTCGGCCTCGACTACTGCACAGCCAGGCATGGAGGACAACAGGATGCGACGCAGCGCGTTGCCCAGGGTATGGCCGAAACCACGCTCGAGAGGCTCGAGGGTGATCTTGGCGCGGGTCGGACTGACCTCCTGCACATCAATGTGGCGGGGGGTCAGGAACTCATTTACCGAAATCTGCATGGATGCACCTATTTTCTAGCCCTTACTTGGAGTAGAGCTCGACAATCAGGCTCTCGTTGATGTCAGCGGACAGATCGCTACGAGCCGGGACGTTCTTGAACACACCCGACTTCTTCTCGGCGTCTACTTCTACCCACTCAACGCGGCCGCGCTGGGCGCAAAGCTCGAGAGCCTGAGCGATGCGCAGCTGGTTGCGCGACTTCTCGCGAACAGCAACGACGTCGCCAGCCTTAACCTGGTAGGACGGTACGTTTACGGTCTGACCGTTGACGCTGATGGCTTTGTGCGAAACCAGCTGACGGGATTCGGCACGAGTGGCACCAAAGCCCATACGGTAAACCACGTTATCCAGACGGCACTCCAGCAGTTGCAGCAGGTTTTCGCCGGTGGCGCCCTTCTGGCTGGCAGCTTGCTTGTAGTAACCGCTGAACTGACGCTCCAGAACGCCGTAGATACGACGAACTTTCTGCTTCTCACGCAGCTGGGTGCCGTAGTCGGATTGACGACCGCGACGCTGACCGTGGATGCCGGGAGCGGATTCGATGTTGCACTTGGATTCCAGCGCGCGAGCACCACTCTTCAGGAAGAGATCGGTGCCTTCACGGCGAGACAGTTTGCACTTGGGACCAATGTAACGAGCCATTTCTCACTGTCTCCTGTTTACACGCGACGCTTCTTCGGCGGACGGCACCCGTTGTGCGGGATAGGCGTCACGTCGGTGATGCTGGCGATTTTGTAGCCGCAGGCGTTCAGAGCACGCACAGCGGATTCGCGACCAGGACCCGGCCCCTTGACGTTCACGTCGAGGTTCTTCAGGCCATACTCCAGAGCGGCTTGACCAGCACGCTCAGCGGCGATCTGGGCAGCGAACGGAGTGGACTTACGCGAGCCGCGGAAGCCCGAACCACCAGAGGTAGCCCAGGACAGAGCATTGCCCTGACGGTCGGTAATGGTCACGATGGTGTTGTTGAAAGACGCGTGGATGTGGGCGATACCGTCCACCACCGTCTTTTTGACTTTTTTACGAGTACGAGCAGCAGGTTTTGCCATGACTAAATTCCTGTCGATTCGCGAATGCGATTACTTGCGGATCGGCTTACGCGGGCCCTTACGGGTGCGAGCGTTGGTCTTGGTGCGCTGACCGCGAACCGGCAGACCTTTACGATGACGCAGGCCACGGTAGCAGCCCAGATCCATCAAGCGTTTGATCTTCATATTCACTTCACGACGCAGGTCGCCTTCGGTATTCACCTTGGCTACTTCGCCACGCAGTTGCTCGATCTGCTCGTCAGTCAGATCCTTGATTTTCGCAGCCGGGTTTACACCGGTAGCGGCACAGATTTTCTGTGCAGTAGTGCGACCAACACCGAAGATGTAGGTCAACGAGATAACAGTGTGCTTGTTATCCGGAATGTTAACGCCTGCAATACGGGCCATTCAGTGGAACTCCAATTGACAGCTACCTACGCCCCGGAAGCCAAGAAATAGGGCGCGAGATATTAACGCTGTAAAAACAAATAATCAACCCGGCAGCGCACTAGCTGCCGGGCTTATCACGCGTGGTTCACACTCAGCCTTGGCGCTGCTTGTGACGCGGCTCTGCGCTGCAGATCACCCGCACGATACCTTCGCGACGGATAATTTTGCAGTTACGGCACAGCTTTTTCACCGATGCACGAACTTTCATTACCAACTCCTCGAACCTTACGGGTAGATCAGCGGAGCATGCCGCTGCCATAGCCCTTCAGGTTGGCTTTCTTCATCAGGGAATCGTACTGGTGAGATACGAGGTGCGATTGCACTTGGGACATGAAGTCCATGACAACCACGACCACGATCAGCAACGAGGTCCCGCCAAGGTAGAACGGAACGTTGGCCGCCACCACCAGGAACTGGGGCAACAGGCACACGGCCGTCATGTACAGAGCACCGAACATGGTCAAGCGGGTCAGTACGCCATCGATATAGCGCGCCGACTGCTCGCCCGGACGGATGCCCGGAATAAAGGCACCGGACTTCTTCAGGTTTTCCGCTACGTCTTTCGGGTTGAACATCAGCGCCGTGTAGAAGAAGCAGAAGAAAATGATCCCTGCACTAAACAGCAAGATATTCAACGGCTGACCGGGAGCGATCGCCTGCGCAATGTCCTGCAGCCAGCCCAGACCTTCGGACTGACCGAACCAGGAACCCAGCGAGGCCGGGAACAGCAGAAGGCTGCTGGCGAAAATGGCCGGAATGACGCCCGCCATGTTCACCTTCAACGGCAAGTGGCTGGTCTGCGCAGCGAAGACCTTGCGGCCCTGCTGACGCTTGGCGTAGTGCACCGCAATGCGACGCTGACCACGCTCAATGAACACCACGAAACCGATGATCGCTACCGCCAGCAAACCGATGGCAACCAGAGCGAAGATGTTGATATCGCCCTGACGAGCAGACTCGAAAGACTGCCCAATCGCCCTCGGCAGACCGGCCACGATGCCAGCAAAAATCAGCATCGAGATACCGTTGCCGACACCACGCTCAGTGATCTGCTCGCCCAACCACATCATGAACATCGCGCCCGCCACGAAAGTGGTGACCGCCACGAAGTGGAAACCGAAACCGACCGAGAACGCGACGCCCTGACTGGCCAGACCCACGGACATGCCGGTGGCCTGAACCAATGCCAGGACGAGAGTGCCGTAGCGGGTGTACTGGCTGATCTTGCGACGGCCAGCTTCACCTTCCTTCTTCAACTGCTCCAGCTGCGGGCTGACGGCGGTCATCAGCTGCATGATGATCGATGCCGAGATGTACGGCATGATCCCCAGTGCAAAGATGCTCATCCGCTCCAGCGCGCCGCCGGAAAACATGTTGAACAAGCTAAGAATGGTCCCCTCATTCTGGCGGAACAAGTCCGCCAGGCGGTCCGGGTTGATGCCGGGCACCGGGATGTGTGCGCCTATCCGATAGACGATGATCGCCAGGAACAGAAAACGCAGACGAGCCCAGAGTTCGGACAACCCGCCACCTGCCAACGCAGAGAGAGCACCTTGCTTAGCCATTTAGTCCTCGAACTTACCGCCAGCTGCTTCGATAGCCGCACGCGCACCTTTGGTGGCTGCGATACCTTTCAGGGTGACCGCACGGGTAACCTCGCCGGACAGCATGACTTTCACACGCTGTACGTGATGGCCAACCAGATTGGCATCCTTCAGAGCCTGCAGAGTTACGACGCCTTCGACCTTGTTCAGCTCGGAGGTGCGAACTTCCGCACGATCCATAGCTTTCAGGGAAACGAAGCCGAACTTCGGCAGACGACGGTGCAACGGCTGTTGACCACCCTCGAAGCCCGGAGCGATGGAACCACCGGAGCGGGAGGTCTGACCCTTGTGGCCACGGCCACCGGTCTTGCCCAGACCGCTACCGATACCACGGCCCGGACGGTGCTTTTCGCGACGGGCACCCGGCGCGGAACGCAGATCGTTCAGTTGCATGATTAACCCTCCACCTTCAGCAGGTAGTAAGCCTTGTTGATCATGCCGCGGTTTTCAGGAGTGTCCTGAACTTCGACGGTGTGACCAATGCGACGCAGGCCCAGGCCCTTGACGCAAGCTTTGTGATTGGCCAGACGGCCATTGGTGCTCTTGATCAGAGTCACTTTGACGGTGTTAGCCATGGTTAGAGAATCTCCTCGACGCTCTTGCCACGCTTGGCCGCAACGGACGCAGGGGACTGCATGGCCTTCAGACCTTCGAAAGTGGCATGCACCACGTTCACCGGGTTAGTGGAGCCGTAGCACTTGGCCAGAACGTTCTGCACGCCAGCCACTTCCAGCACGGCACGCATGGCGCCGCCGGCGATGATGCCGGTACCTTCGGATGCCGGCTGCATGTACACCTTGGAGGCGCCATGAGCGGACTTGACCGGGTACTGCAGAGTGGTGCCGTTCAGATCAACCTGGATCATGTTGCGACGAGCAGCTTCCATCGCTTTCTGGATGGCAGCCGGCACTTCACGGGACTTGCCACGGCCGAAACCGACGCGACCCTTGCCATCACCCACCACGGTCAGTGCGGTGAAGGTGAAGATACGGCCACCTTTAACGGTCTTGGCAACGCGGTTCACCTGAACCAGCTTCTCGATGTAGCCTTCGTCGCGCTTTTGGTCGTTATTTGCCATAACTTAGAACTCCAGCCCGCCTTCACGAGCAGCATCGGCCAGCGCCTTGACGCGACCGTGGTACTTGAAGCCAGAACGGTCGAATGCAACCTGGGTCACACCAGCGGCTTTCGCACGCTCGGCTACCAGCTGACCAACTTTCTTGGCGGCGTCGACGTTGCCAGTGGCGCCGTCGCGCAGTGCTTTGTCCAAAGTCGAGGCGCTGGCCAGGACCTTGCTGCCGTCGGCCGAGATGACCTGGGCATAGATGTGCTGCGAGGAGCGGTACACGCACAGACGCACGGCTTCGAGCTCGTGCATTTTCAGGCGTGCTTTGCGAGCGCGACGCAGACGAGTAACTTTTTTCTCGTTCATATCTCAGCCCCTTACTTCTTCTTGGCTTCTTTACGACGGACAACTTCGTCCGCGTAACGAACACCCTTGCCCTTGTACGGCTCAGGACGACGGAAATCACGGATTTCCGCAGCCACCTGACCCACCAGCTGCTTGTCGATCCCTTTGATCAGGATCTCAGTCTGGTTCGGGGTTTCGGCCACGACACCTTCCGGCAGTTCGTAGTCGATCGGGTGGGAGAAGCCCAGCGCGAGGTTCAGCACCTGACCTTTGGCCTGAGCTTTGTAGCCCACGCCGACCAGTTGCAGTTTACGCTCGAAGCCTTGGCTGACACCGATGACCATGTTGTTGACCAGGGCACGAGTAGTACCGGCCATGGCGCGGTTCTGCTGATCGCCATTGCGAGCGGCGAAACGCAGCTCAGAGCCTTCCTGGATCACTTCCACGGACGAGTGAACGTTCAGTTCCAGAGCGCCCTTGGCACCCTTCACCGAAAGCTGCTGACCGGCGAGTTTGACCTCGACACCGGCAGGCAGCACAACGGGGTTCTTAGCAACGCGAGACATGCTTATCCCCCCCTTAGAACACGGTGCAGAGCACTTCGCCGCCGACACCGGCAGCGCGCGCAGCGCGATCCGTCATCACACCTTTGTTGGTGGAGACGATGGAAACACCGAGACCGCCGCGAACCTTCGGCAGGTCATCGACGGATTTGTATTGACGAAGGCCGGGACGGCTCACGCGCTTGACTTCCTCGATGACCGGACGGCCTTCGAAGTACTTCAGCTCGATGGACAACTGCGGCTTGGCTTCGCCATTGACTTCGTAACCCGCAATGTAACCTTCGTCCTTCAGAACCTTGGCTACAGCCACCTTCAGAGTGGAAGACGGCATGCTTACGACGGACTTTTCAGCCATCTGGGCATTACGGATACGAGTTAGCATGTCCGCTAACGGGTCCTGCATACTCATGGGCTAGACGCTCCTGATACAAATAAAACAGCCCGAAGGCTGTGGGATCTTCCAAAAGCTCGACACCAAAATGCCAGGCTCAGGAGAGCCGGCCATTCTAGAGACCGATCAAAAATGAATCAAGCCCCAAAAGGGGCTTGTTCAGGAAAAGACAAAGCCGGCACTAGGCCGGCTTCGCTTTGCTTCTTACCAGCTGGCTTTCACCAGGCCCGGTACGTCACCGCGCATGGCGGCTTCGCGCAGCTTGTTACGCGACAGACCGAACTTGCGGTAAACGCCGTGCGGACGGCCGGTGATGCGGCAACGGTTACGCAGGCGCGAAGCGCTGGCGTCACGTGGTTGCTTCTGCAGAGCGACCTGGGCTTCCCAACGCGCTTCCGGACTGGTGTTCGGATTAGCGATGGTGGCTTTCAGCTCGGCACGCTTCTTGGCGTACTTGGCAACCGTTTGCTGACGCTTCAGCTCACGGTTCTTCATGCTTGTCTTGGCCATTGTCCAGGACTCCGATCAGTTGCGGAACGGGAAGTTGAAAGCACGCAGCAGAGCGCGGCCTTCATCATCGTTACGGGCAGTGGTAGTCAGGGTGATGTCCAGACCACGCAGTGCATCGATTTTGTCGTAATCGATTTCCGGGAAGATGATCTGCTCTTTCACGCCCATGCTGTAGTTGCCACGACCGTCGAAGGACTTGGCATTCAGGCCGCGGAAGTCACGCACGCGCGGCAGGGAGATGGACAGCAGACGATCCAGGAACTCGTACATACGCTCGCGACGCAGAGTGACCTTGACGCCAATCGGCCAACCTTCACGAACCTTGAAACCAGCGATCGACTTGCGGGCATGAGTCACGACGACTTTCTGACCGGTGATCTTCTCGAGGTCGGCAACCGCGTTCTCGATGACTTTCTTGTCACCGATCGCTTCGCCCAGGCCCATGTTCAGGGTGATTTTGGTGATGCGCGGAACTTCCATCACGTTCGCCAGCTTCAGTTCTTCCTTCAGCTTGGGCGCGATTTCCTTCCGGTAAATCTCTTTCAGTCGTGCCATGGTGTTCTACCTATGATTCTCAAGCGCCAACCGGCTTTTGGGTGGACTTGAAGACACGAATTTTCTTGCCGTCTTCGACCTTGAAGCCAACGCGGTCAGCCTTGTTGGTTTCAGAGTTGAAGATGGCAACGTTGGAAGCGTGCAGCGGCGCTTCTTTCTCGACGATACCGCCTTGAACGCCCGACATCGGGTTCGGCTTGGTATGACGCTTGACCAGGTTGATGCCACCGACGACCAGACGGTCGTCAGCGAGAACCTTGAGCACCTTACCGCGCTTACCTTTGTCTTTACCGGCGATCACGATGATCTCGTCGTCACGACGAATCTTTTGCATGTCGGATCTCCTTAAAGCACTTCAGGGGCGAGCGAGACGATCTTCATGAACTTCTCGGAACGAAGTTCACGGGTCACCGGGCCAAAAATACGGGTCCCGATCGGCTCTTGCTTGTTGTTCAGCAGAACAGCAGCGTTGCCGTCGAAGCGGATGATCGAACCGTCGGCACGGCGAACGCCGTGACGGGTACGAACGACCACTGCGGTCATGACCTGACCTTTCTTCACTTTGCCGCGCGGAATTGCTTCCTTGACGGTGACCTTGATGATGTCGCCGATGCCGGCGTAGCGACGATGCGAGCCGCCCAGCACCTTGATGCACATCACGCGACGTGCACCACTGTTGTCAGCCACATCGAGCATGGATTGAGTCTGAATCATAAAATTTCTCCGACCCCTAGCCCTTAGACTTCGACTGCGCGTTCAACGACTTCAACCAGGGCCCAGGACTTGGTCTTGGACTGCGGGCGGGTCTCGCGAATGGAGACGAAGTCGCCGATCTTGCACTGATTGTTTTCGTCGTGAGCGTGCAGCTTGGTCGAACGCTTGACGTATTTACCGTAGATCGGGTGCTTGACGCGACGCTCGATCAGAACGGTGATGGTCTTGTCCATCTTGTCGCTGACAACACGGCCGGTCAGCGTACGGACTGCTTTTTCAACTTCGGCCATGATCACTTACCTGCCTGCTGGCTGAGGACAGTCTTGACGCGAGCGATGTCGCGCTTCACTTGCGAGAGCAGGTGAGACTGCCCCAGCTGGCCAGTCGCCTTCTGCATACGCAGATTGAACTGGTCGCGCAGCAGCTCGAGCAGTTGCTCGTTCAGCTGCTGTGCGCTTTTTTCACGAAGTTCGGTCGCTTTCATCACATCACCGTCCGCTTAACAAAGGTGGTGGCGAGCGGCAGCTTTGCAGCAGCCAGGGCGAAAGCCTCACGCGCCAGCTCTTCGGAAACGCCTTCGATCTCGTACAGGACTTTGCCTGGCTGGATCTGGGCTACCCAGTATTCAACGCCACCCTTACCTTTACCCATACGCACCTCGAGAGGCTTCTTGGTAACCGGCTTGTCCGGGAAGACGCGGATCCAGATCTTGCCGCCACGCTTAACGTGACGGGTCAGAGCACGACGAGCGGACTCGATCTGACGAGCGGTGAGACGACCGCGGGCAACAGACTTCAGCGCGAACTCGCCGAAGCTGACTTTACTACCGCGCTGAGCCAGACCACGGTTGTGGCCGGTCATCTGCTTGCGGAACTTCGTACGCTTTGGTTGCAACATGATGCGTACTCCTTATTTCTTAGCAGCTTTACGAGGAGCGGGCGCTTGCGGCTTCAGCTCTTCAGTGCGGCCACCAATGACCTCACCCTTGAAGATCCAAACCTTGACGCCGATCACACCGTAAGTGGTGTGCGCTTCGTAGGTGGCGTAATCGATATCGGCACGCAGGGTGTGCAGGGGCACACGACCTTCGCGATACCACTCGGTACGGGCAATTTCAGCGCCGCCAAGACGACCGCTCACCTGGATCTTGATGCCTTTGGCACCAATGCGCATGGCGTTCTGTACAGCGCGCTTCATGGCGCGACGGAACATAACGCGACGCTCCAGCTGCTGAGCCACGCTCTGCGCAACCAGCATACCGTCGAGCTCCGGCTTGCGGATCTCTTCGATGTTGATGTGCACCGGCACACCCATTTGCTTGGTCAGGTCCTGACGCAGCTTCTCAACATCTTCACCTTTCTTGCCGATCACGATGCCGGGACGAGCGGTGTGGATGGTGATGCGTGCGGTTTGAGCCGGACGAGCGATGTCGATACGGCTAACGGACGCGCTTTTTAGTTTGTCTTGCAGGTATGCACGAACCTTCAGGTCGGCGTTCAGGTAGTCGGCGTAATTGCGACCATCTGCGTACCAGACCGAAGTGTGATCCTTGACGATTCCCAGGCGGATGCCAACGGGATGTACTTTCTGACCCATCTGATCGACTCCGTTACTTGTCCGCAACCTTGACAGTGATATGGCAAGACCGCTTGACGATGCGATCAGCACGGCCTTTGGCACGCGGCATGATGCGCTTAAGCGAACGCCCTTCGTTGACGAAAACGGTGCTGACCTTCAGGTCATCAACGTCCGCGCCTTCGTTGTGCTCGGCGTTGGCAACGGCCGACTCCAGCACTTTCTTCATGATCTCGGCGGCTTTCTTGCTGCTGAAAGCCAGCAGGTTGAGCGCTTCGCCCACCTTCTTCCCGCGGATCTGGTCGGCGACCAGGCGAGCTTTCTGGGCGGAGATGCGAGCGCCCGACAACTTAGCGGCTACTTCCATTTCCAAACCCCTTAACGCTTGCCTTTCTTGTCGGCAACGTGACCACGATAGGTACGAGTGCCGGCAAATTCGCCCAGTTTGTGGCCGACCATGTCTTCGTTCACGAGAACTGGGACATGCTGACGACCGTTATGCACAGCGATGGTCAGACCGACCATCTGCGGCAGGATCATGGAGCGACGCGACCAGGTTTTAACCGGCTTGCGATCGTTCTTTTCCACCGCCGCTTCGACCTTCTTCAGTAGGTGAAGATCGATAAAAGGACCTTTTTTCAGAGAACGTGGCACTGTCGTATCCCTCTATTTACTTGCGACGACGGACGATCATGTTGTCGGTGCGCTTGTTAGCACGGGTCTTCGCGCCCTTGGTCGGGAAGCCCCATGGCGACACCGGATGACGACCACCGGAGGTACGACCTTCACCACCACCGTGCGGGTGATCAACCGGGTTCATGGCAACACCACGAACGGTCGGACGAACGCCACGCCAGCGTTTGGCACCGGCTTTACCCAGCGAACGCAGGCTGTGCTCGGAGTTCGAGACTTCGCCCAGGGTCGCACGGCACTCGGCCAGGACTTTACGCATCTCGCCGGAGCGCAGACGCAGGGTCACGTAGGCACCTTCACGAGCGATCAGCTGAGCGGAAGCACCAGCGGAACGAGCGATCTGAGCACCCTTGCCCGGCTTCAGCTCGATACCGTGAACGGTCGAACCCACCGGAATGTTGCGCAGCTGCAGGCTGTTGCCCGGCTTGATCGGAGCCATGATGCCCGCGATCAGCTGATCACCAGCTACCACACCTTTCGGCGCGATGATGTAGCGACGCTCACCGTCGGCGTACTTCAGCAGAGCGATGTGCGCAGTACGGTTCGGATCGTATTCCACGCGCTCGACAGTGGCAGGGATGCCATCTTTGTCGTTGCGACGGAAGTCGACCAGACGGTAATGCTGCTTGTGACCACCACCGATATGACGGGTAGTGATACGGCCGTTGTTGTTACGACCACCGGACTTCGACTTCTTCTCGAGCAGCGGAGCGTACGGAGCGCCTTTGTGCAGCTCCTGATTGACCACCTTGACCACAAAACGGCGGCCAGCGGAAGTCGGTTTGCATTTAACGATTGCCATGATGCACCCCTTCCTTACTCAGCACTGCTGGTGAAATCGAGATCTTGGCCCGGCTGAAGGGAGATAACTGCCTTCTTCCAGTCGTTACGCTTGCCCAGACCGCGAGCGGTGCGCTTGCTCTTACCCAGAACGTTCTGAGTAGTCACGCGCTCAACCTTCACGCTGAACAGGCTTTCGACGGCCTTCTTGATTTCCAGCTTGGTCGCATCGGTAGCGACTTTGAAAACGAACTGACCTTGCTTGTCAGCCAGAACCGTGGCCTTCTCGGAGATGTGCGGGCCAAGCAGCACTTTGAATACGCGTTCCTGGTTCATCCCAGCAGCTCCTCGAATTTCTTCACGGCCGAAACAGTGACCAGCACTTTTTCGTACGCGATCAGGCTGACCGGATCGGAACCCTGGACGTCACGAACATCAACGTGCGGCAGGTTGCGGGCAGCCAGGTACAGGTTCTCGTCGACCGCATCGGATACGATCAGTACATCGTTCAGACCCAGACCGTTCAGCTTGGACAGCAGAGCCTTGGTTTTGGGAGCTTCGACAGCGAAGTCTTCGACCACGACCAGACGGTCGGTACGAACCAGCTCAGCAAGGATGGAGCGCAGAGCTGCGCGATACATCTTCTTGTTCAGCTTCTGGTCATGATTGCGGGTGGACGCTGCGAAGGTCACACCACCGCCACGCCAGATCGGACCACGAGTGGTACCAGCACGAGCACGACCGGTGCCCTTCTGACGCCACGGGCGCTTGCCGCCACCGGAAACGTCGGAACGGGACTTCTGGCCTTTGGTGCCCTGACGGCCGCCAGCCATGTAGGCTACGACTGCTTGGTGAACCAGGGTCTCGTTGAACTCGCCACCGAAGGTCGCATCGGACACTTCGATCGCCTGAGCGCCATTCACATTCAATTGCATCTCAGATTCTCCCCTTACGCCTTGACAGCCGGACGAACGATAACGTCGCCGCCAGTAGCGCCAGGAACGGCACCCTTGACCAGCAGCAGGTTACGCTCGGCGTCTACGCGTACGACTTCCAGGGACTGAACGGTAACGCGCTCGGCACCCAGGTGACCGGACATCTTCTTGCCCTTGAATACGCGACCCGGGGTCTGGCACTGGCCAATGGAACCCGGAACACGGTGGGACACGGAGTTGCCGTGAGTATTGTCTTGGCCGCGGAAGTTCCAACGCTTGATGGTACCGGCGAAGCCTTTACCTTTGGACTGACCGGTGACATCCACCAGTTGACCAGCTTGGAAAATTTCAGCGTTGATCAGATCGCCAGCCTGGTAGTCGCCATCTTCAAGACGGAACTCCAGAACGGTACGACCTGCCGCGACGTTCGCCTTGGCGAAGTGACCGGCCTGAGCCTTGCTTACGCGAGAGGCACGACGCTCACCTACAGTGACCTGCACTGCACGGTAGCCATCGGACTCCTCGTTTTTGAACTGGGTGACGCGATTCGGCTCGATCTCAATGACCGTGACCGGAATGGAGACACCTTCTTCGGTGAAAATGCGGGTCATGCCGCACTTACGACCGACTACACCAATAGTCATGTTGTAAACCTCATGAGTGTACGGGGCTTTCACCCGCTATGGCCGCCCATTTCAGAGCGTTACACGACTAAAACCGCCAGGTTTTAGCCGAGGCTGATCTGCACTTCCACGCCTGCCGCAAGGTCGAGCTTCATCAGCGCATCAACGGTTTTATCCGTCGGCTGGACGATGTCCAGAACACGCTTATGAGTGCGGATTTCGTACTGATCGCGCGCGTCTTTGTTGACGTGCGGAGAGATCAGAACGGTGTACCGCTCCTTACGAGTAGGCAGAGGAATCGGACCACGCACCTGAGCACCAGTACGTTTCGCGGTTTCCACGATTTCCTGGGTAGATTGATCGATCAGGCGATGGTCAAAAGCCTTCAACCGAATACGGATTTGTTGGTTTTGCATTTTGACCTCAGATTCCAAGCTGCTAATCCCCACAGACGGACTACGCCCGCTCAAGGGAGGCGCAATTGTACGGATGCCCCCTGGGGGTGTCAACTTTTAACCAGTTCAAAAGAAAAGGGCCCCGAAGGGCCCCTTTCTTTGCAGCAGATCAGCGATTACTCGACGATCTTGGCAACCACGCCAGCGCCAACGGTACGACCGCCTTCGCGAATTGCGAAGCGCAGGCCGTCTTCCATGGCGA